>JBDLJI010000374.1:0-1500 GCA_039714455.1 Thermodesulfobacteriota bacterium | reverse complement strand
TGCCATCTTGCCTTTACAGATTAAATGTTTATTATTAATTGCATAGAACTCGAGCACAACATTTATATTATTAAATTTATTCTCTTTTTATTCGAAAAATGAAGCAGACTAAAATAAGGAGACCAACAATGGCCCATGTAATTCATTTCAGAAAACATTCATTATTTATAATTTCATTTATTTTAATGGGATTGGCCTTGACTGTATTCTCAATTCGTTCTGCATCTGGCGCCGTTCCGCTTGATTTTGCTGATCTGGCTGAAAAACTCAGCCCAACGGTTGTCAATGTTTATACAACCCAGACTGTTGAGGTTTCTTCCTCACCCCACCAATTTCTTCCTGATGAAATGGAAATCCCGGAACCATTCAGACGTTTCTTTGGACTTCCCGACACGCCAGGTGAATCCCCTAAACGGAAAATGGAAAGGACAAGTCTGGGGTCCGGAGTTATTGTCACGGCTGATGGCTATATCCTTACCAACAACCATGTGGTTGAGGATGCTGATGAGATTCATGTAACGCTTTCCACCTTTGAAGAATACGAGGCAACAATCGTTGGACGAGACCCTAAAAGTGACGTGGCATTAATAAAAATCAAACCCAAAAATGATTTGCCGTTCGCCGTCTTTGGCAATTCAGACGAACTGAGAGTCGGTGAATGGGTACTTGCCATCGGCAACCCTTTTGGATTGCAGAAGACTGTTACGGCAGGCATTATCAGCGCCAAGGGACGATCTATCAATAACGCATCCTACGGCAACTTTATTCAGACGGATGCCTCAATCAACCCTGGAAATTCCGGGGGACCGCTTTTTAACCTCACCGGTGAGATGGTTGGGTTGAATACGGCAATTTTCAGCCGCACAGGCGGTAACATAGGTATTGGTTTTGCCATTCCTGTCAACATGGCCAAAAACGTCTTTGCCCAATTGAGGGAAAATGGCAAAGTTACCAGAGGCTGGCTTGGGGTAATGATCCAACAGGTTACCGCTGATCTTGCTGACAATTTCAACCTTGAGCGCCCCATCGGCGCCCTAATCGGCCAGGTAGTGCCTGACAGCCCTGCAGAGAAAGCAGGCCTCAAGGCAGGAGACGTTATCATCTCATATAACGGCAAGGAAGTTTCTCAGATGACTATGCTGCCTGCCATGGTCGCCAACACAAATGTTGGAGAAAAAGCCAAACTTGTTTTTATCCGTGACGGTGAAAAACAAAATATAACTGTTGAAATAGGCATACTGGAGGATGAAGAGGCTGTTCTTGCAGGCACTGAAACCGGCACCAGCAAAAAACTCGGCATTACTGTTCAGGAGTTAACTCCAAAACTTGCCGAATCATTGGGAACCGGTGTGGACCATGGTTTGATAGTCAGCGATGTCGAACCTGAATCAACAGCTGCAAAAGCAGGAATCCTGCGCGGAGATATCATTCTAGAAATCAACCGGGAAAAGGTTGAAAAAGTTGCCCAGTACATAAAAGCTTTGCAGGCGGCACAAGAGA
>JBDLJI010000373.1:0-1556 GCA_039714455.1 Thermodesulfobacteriota bacterium | reverse complement strand
TTCGTCAATGCTTCACAGATGCTTTCTGCGACCTCGTCTGATCCAATCATACCGATTTTTATATGGGTAACATTCAGATCGTTGAGCACATGGACAATCTGTTTTTTGACCAAAGCAGCTTGGACAGGTTGAACGGCAAATACACCCCGGGTATTTTGTGCGGTCAGGCAGCTGATAACCGCTCCTCCATAAACGCCGATAGCGGTAAATGTTTTGAGATCAGCCTGAATTCCAGCACCACCGGATGGGTCGGAACCGGCTATTGTAAGTGCAACCTGTTCTGTCTTTTTTATAACTGGCATGATGAAATAAGTAAGATGAATGAGTTCAGTGTAATTAGTTCCTGAACTATAATAAGAAGTTAGCAAATTAATGCAATTAATCGTTTGGTATTTTTTTTTGTTGAAGGCATACCTTATATTGTGTATATATTAAAAAATTTGTCCATATGTTGTATAATGGGCAAATGGGGCAGTATGATGCCCGTAAATACTGTAAATGGGGCACTTTTCAAATCAATTCAACTCTAGATAGTGAATGAGTATGACGCAAGCAGCGCAGGTTTACGATGAAAGCAAGATAACGACCCTAAGCTCTTTAGAGCATATTCGTCTGCGTCCAGGTATGTATATAGGTCGCCTGGGCGATGGCTCACACCAGGACGATGGCATTTATATTCTGTTGAAAGAGGTTATCGACAACGGTGTGGATGAATATATCATGGGAGCCGGCAAAAGAATAGATCTCACCATAGGGGATAATGGCTCCACAATTGTCAGGGATTATGGCCGTGGTATTCCTTTGGGAAAACTGGTGGAATGTGTTTCTGTGATAAACACCGGGGCAAAATATAATACAGATGTATTTCAGTTTTCTGTAGGGCTGAATGGCGTGGGAACCAAGGCGGTTAATGCCTTATCAAAAATGTTCCGCGTTACGTCATTCAGGGATGGCGAGTATGCCATGGCCGAATTCGAATCCGGGATTCTTCAAACCGAAAAGAAGGGCAAAACAAAAGAACGCAATGGTACCCTCATTGAGTTTATGCCTGATGAAGATGTCTTTGGCGAATTTACTTATGACAATCAGTATGTAAGTAAAAGATTGTGGCGATACGCCTACCTTAATTCAGGCCTTAGTCTTTATTTCAACGATGAGAGATTCTTTTCCGCCAACGGTCTCCAGGATCTTTTGGCAGGAGAAATTAACGGCAACCAGATATATGAACCAATCTATACAAAAGATAAAACCCTTGAGTTCTGTTTCTGCCATACCGTCAACTACGGTGACAGTTATTTTTCCTTTGTGAATGGAACATACACCAGTGAGGGAGGCACCCATCTCTCAGCCTTTCGTGAGGGAATTCTCAAGGGTGTGAATGAGTTTTCCACTAAGAAATTCTCCGGCAAAGATGTCCGGGAAGGTGTGGTCGGCGCCCTGGCTGTAAAAATTAAAGATCCTATTTTTGAGTCACAGACCAAGAACAAGTTGGGAAATATAGAAATCCGATCGTGGATAGTTAATGAAGTCAAGGATGCAGTCAGTACTTTTCTGTA
>JBDLJI010000372.1:0-1591 GCA_039714455.1 Thermodesulfobacteriota bacterium | reverse complement strand
AGATGAATTACTGCAGGGACATTGGTGCCTGTATTCTTTCTCGTTACCGGGTCACAGACAGATTTTCTCAGATAGCCATCCTCATAACCGGCCCGAATCCCCTCCTGAATAGCCCCTTCCAGATCACCTTCAACAACGACTTCCTGGCCAACACTGACAAAAACAACACCTATTCCTGTATCCTGGCAAACAGGAATCTGTTCACGGCTGGCAATGTTTGCATTTGTTATCAACATTTCCAGCCCGTTTTTTGCCAATGGTGATTCTTCCCGATCTCTGGCAGCAAGCAAGCTGTCCAGGATATCCGGTTCAAGATCACAGGACGCACTCATGGCCAATTCCCTAACCGCTGCAGTAATTTCTGAACTCTGTAATATTCTCATAACCTGTTCTGATTCTTTATGAATTAATCCATCGAGACTTTCTCATTACTTACTCATCAAGCAGGCTCTGAACATCAAGCTGCATATTGAAACTATGTTTCTCGGCCGGGAAAGAACCATTCTTCACTTCTTCGTGGTAGGTTGCAACCGCCTTTTTAATCTGTGATGCCAGATTTGCATACTGTTTGACAAATGAAGGTATGAATTTTTCAAACATGCCGACCATGTCATGGGTCACAAGTACCTGGCCATCACAATACTTTCCAGCTCCAATACCGATGGTCGGGATGGAAACCGCCCTGGTAATAACTTCAGACAGCTCGGCGGGTATACATTCGAGAACAATTGAGAAAGCACCTGCACCCTCCAGGTCTCTGGCCGATTGCAATAATTTACGAGCCGAGTCAGTATCTTTACCCTGAACCTTATAGCCACCAAGTTGCGAAGCGGTCTGTGGAGTCAAACCGATATGTCCCATAACCGGAATACCTGCCCTGACAATTGCCTTAACCTTATCGCACATCTCGGTGCCGCCTTCAAGTTTGACAGCATCACAACCGGCCTCTTTGAGGAATCTGCCTGCATTGGTAATTGCCTCGCTTTCGGAGACCTGGTAGGACATAAACGGCATATCGCCGACCATAAGAGCCCGTTTGACCCCTCTGCTTACAGCGCGGCAATGATGGAGCATCTCCTCCATTGTTACCGGAATGGTGGAATCATAACCAAGGAGTACCATACCCAATGAGTCGCCGACAAGGACCATTTCAACACCGGTTGCATCAATTAAACCGGCAAAACTTGCATCATAAGCAGTGAGCATTGAAATCTTCTCACCGTCCTTCTTCATCATGATGATGTCCTGTATATTTAATTTCTTGTCCATGGTTGTACCGTATTGCCAATGACAGGCAGAATTTTAAGTTTTGAGTTTTTAATTAAGAATTCAAAATTTAAAATATAAAATTGAACAATATCGACTGTTGACTGCCAACCGATAATTATTTTTATCTTTTTATCTCTTTCTCTTTTCCCCTTGATACCTAGAATCCTTGAACCCTTGGCCCCTTTTACTATCTGTGCCTTTATTCTAAAAAAGGCTTGGAGCATCTTCCTTCTTATTAAAAGGCCGGCCGAAGTGTTCATAGGTCAAAGCAGTGGCCATTCTACCCCTTGGTGTACGAGTCAAAAAACCGGATTGGATCAGA
>JBDLJI010000371.1:0-1596 GCA_039714455.1 Thermodesulfobacteriota bacterium | reverse complement strand
GGTATCCTTGCACGATCCATTTTCCTCAAAATTAACAGTGTGGTTCTTAAGGACACAAGTGATGATGAAATTATCCAACTTGCCGGGTTGGCCCGAGATTTTCCCATCGGCTTACGGTTTATAGAAAAAATGCCGTTTTCAGGAACAGTGCGATCAGGAAAGCTTGAAAACGGTAATTTGTCTCAGCGGCTGAAAAGAATTTTTCCAGCCATTGATGAATGCACTGACACTCTACCGACAACCGCCCGCATTTTTGCTTTGCCTGGCTACAAGGGATCGCTTGGCATAATCCAGGGTTATTCAAGACTGTTCTGCTCAACATGCAACAAGGTGCGCATTACCCCAACCGGCATGCTGAAAACCTGCCTGTATGATAACGGTGTTCTTGATTTGAAAAAAATGCTTCGCTCAGGATTAGACGATAAGGAAATTGAATCCGTCATTCTCAATTGCGTGCAGAATCGCTGCGTAAACGGTCATGAGGCAGAACTGAATGCCAAACGGGCTAAAGAGCCATCCATGGCCAGTATCGGTGGCTAGTAATTTAATGAGGAAGAACTGATTTTATGACTGAACTTACGATACCGATTACATTCCTGGCAATTGTTTTCTGCCTGGTTGCCTTTTTCTACAGCTCGGTGGGCCTTGGTGGAGGTTCTTCGTATACAGCCCTGCTTGCAATTTTGGGCGCCGGAGTTGCTATCATTCCCATGGTATCCCTGAGCCTTAATCTTCTGGTGACCACAATCGGTTCCATATTGTTTTTTAAGCAGAAACACTCAAGATTAAAACTCATTGGACCGTTCCTTGTCTCTTCCATACCTATGGCTTATGTAGGAGGAGCATTGCAGCTATCAAAAGAGATATTTTATATTATTCTCTGGTTTTCTCTGTTATTTGCCGCCTGGCGCATCTATTTCCCCAGTGATTCAAAATCCCTGCCGCTTGGACCGCGGGGAAAGATATTTCTCTCTCTCATAGCGGGGGCCGTACTGGGGCTTATTGCCGGCATTACCGGCATAGGGGGAGGCGTCTACCTCGTGCCGCTGATTATCATCCTGGGCCTGGGATCAGCCAAGGAAGCAGCGGCCTGTGGCTCGATTTTTATCTGGGTAAATTCTGTATCAGGGCTCCTTGCCCGCATACAGTATAACAGCATTGATCTCACTCCGTTCCTGCCGTTATTTATTGCTGTTCTTATCGGAGGTCTCGGAGGAGCCTATATGGGATCCGTCAGATTTGTGCCGCAGACCATGCAGAAAATACTGGGATCAATCCTGGTGGTTGCTGTTATTTTTCTTGGAATTAAGATAGCAGGTCTCTATGCGTAAAAATAAAGTTCAAGGAGTACTACTTAAATGATTGATGTGAGTCCTAAGTTTAACTCGTTACGTTATGCATTGGCAGAGGGTTATTTATATGGAAAACAGACAACCCTGAAAAGGGTGTTTGATAAGACCGTGCCCAAAGGTGATGTTACTGAGGTCGCCCGGGCTGCCGGAATATTTGCAGCGAAACGTTGTGCAGACTGGATTACCTTCTGTCACCCGATTCCCCTTGACTGGGTGGAAGTGAAGCTTGAACCGGAAAAGAATA
>JBDLJI010000370.1:0-1621 GCA_039714455.1 Thermodesulfobacteriota bacterium | reverse complement strand
ACAGAGTGCGTGCGACGATTGGTGAAATGGCAAAAAGTTATGAGCGTCCTAATGATGTGATCACTTGGTATTATGCGGATGAGACTCGGTTGGTTGAAGTTCAACAAATGGTATTGGAAGATCAGGCTGTCGATTGGGTGTTGTCACAGGTTAATGTCACGGATGAAACAATCAGCTTCGATGAATTAATGAATAAGGGTGAAGAGCCGGGAAATGCGCATGAATAATGACCATGACAGGAATAAAATAATAACGACTCAGGCGGCAGGAGGTCTGGTTCCTATCGTGATTGAACAAACCCCCAGAGGGGAGCGTTCATTCGATATTTATTCGCGTTTATTGAAGGAAAGAGTAATTTTTTTGGTGGGTCAGGTTGAAGACTATATGTCCAATCTGATCGTTGCCCAATTACTGTTTCTGGAATCTGAGAATCCGGATAAAGATATTCATCTGTATATCAATTCTCCCGGTGGGTCGGTTACTGCCGGTATGGCTATTTATGACACCATGCAATTCGTCAAACCGGATATCAGTACCATGTGTATCGGTCAGGCTGCCAGTATGGGCGCATTATTACTGGCAGGTGGGGCGGACAAAAAACGTTATTGTCTACCCCATTCAAGAGTGATGATTCATCAGCCGTTAGGCGGTTTTCAGGGGCAGGCGTCAGATATTGACATTCATGCCAGGGAGATTCTTCTCATTAGAGAAAAACTCAACAGGATTCTGGCCAAACATACCGGTCAAAGTCTTGAAACTATTTCCCGGGATACTGACAGGGATAATTTTTTGAGTGCGGAGGAAGCGGTTAGCTTCGGTTTAATCGATGAGGTTTTGCTATCGCGTGTCGAGACCCCCGAAACATAAGACTTGCTCATTTAGTTGTATAATCCCTAAGCTGTTTCGAAGCAAGTTGATTGGCTCTAGGGTATTTCTATTTTTCGTGATTTAAGGTATAAACTAAATTACGCCAAGCAGGAGTTTTAAATTTATGAGCAAAGATAATAACGGCAGAGATGATGATAAGCTTCTTTATTGTTCATTTTGCGGGAAGAGTCAGCACGAAGTTAGAAAACTTATTGCAGGACCTTCAGTCTATGTCTGTGATGAATGTGTAGAACTTTGCAATGATATTATCCGTGACGAGTTGGAAGAAGAGACTGCCGAAAATAATTCCAGCTTGCCAAAACCCAAGGATATAAAGACCGTACTTGATGAGTATGTGATTGGCCAGGAAAGGGCAAAAAAAATACTTGCGGTTGCCGTATACAATCATTACAAACGCATACGCAGTAAAGGCAAAAAGGATGATATTGAACTGGCAAAAAGTAATATTTTGCTGATTGGTCCAACCGGGTCAGGGAAAACCTTATTGGCGGAAACGTTGGCCAGACTGCTTAATGTACCCTTTACAATTGCCGACGCAACTACCCTGACTGAAGCCGGTTATGTGGGTGAGGACGTTGAAAATATCATTCAGAAAATTTTACAGAAATGCGATTATGATGTTGCCAAGGCAGAATCGGGAATTGTTTATATTGATGAAATCGACAAAATATCCCGCAAAGCTGACAATCCCTCCATTACCCGAGATGTTTCCGGCGAGGGGGTGCAGCAGGCC
>JBDLJI010000369.1:0-1743 GCA_039714455.1 Thermodesulfobacteriota bacterium | reverse complement strand
TTTATTGCAGAGGAAGGAATATGCCAAAAAATATTATTGGAGTTTTTGGAGCAGGGAATATATCTGATACTGATGATGAGTGGCAGTTGGCTTTAAGCGTAGGCCGTCAATTGGCTCAAAGAGGTTTTGTGGTTTTGACCGGTGGACTGGGAGGTGTCATGACTGCTGCCAGCAGAGGTGCAAAGGAGAAAGATGGTATTACCGTGGGTATCCTGCCTGGTACTGGAAAGACAACCCCTGCAAACAGATATGTTGATATAGCTATTTATACCGGTATGGGTGAGGCAAGGAACGCGATTAATACAAAGAGCTGCAAGGCGGCAATAGCTATAGGCGGAGAGTATGGCACCCTTTCAGAAATTGCACTGGCTTTGAAAGGCAGTTGCCCGATAATTCTTTTAAATTCCTGGACTATCGTCCCGCATGGCGATGTAAAAAGATCTGAATGGTGTGTTGCCACGACTCCAGAAGAAGCAGTTGCCATGGCAGTTGGAGCAGTTGCAGAGGAGGGTGGGTGACAAATCGAAAAATTCTAAAACATTTTTCATGGAATTCCTTCAAACTATTCAGGAAAGTGTGAAGCGCAAGTTGTCATTGCAAGATTCCTGTCAGCCAGCCGTTCACGAAGTAATGAGAAACCTTTGATATTTGCCTGCCTGACTATTTATCGTACTTGACAAGTTAATTTAAATAAGTATATTTATCCGCTTGCAGTATGAGCCTGAGGGCGGGTGTAGCTCAGCTGGTAGAGTACAAGCTTCCCAAGCTTGGGGTCGCGGGTTCGAACCCCGTTGCCCGCTCCACCTGAAGCTCTGCGATCGGCTGCTGGAAGGTTTGTGAAGTGCCCCGCTCTTCTCTTAAGCAGCCGGGATGGTGCGCTTCATCGGGCCGTTGAGGAATAGCCTTGCTATACTGCGGTCTGATTTTCGCGTTATAAAGTGCAGGGGTTTTTCCTGTGCTGATGTTGAAAGTGGGCTTCTTTTTTGCCCGCTTTTTTTTATTTTGTTAGCAAAGGGCCGAAATGGCAGAAACGGTAATTAAAAGAGTAGAGGCAGTTGCTCTTCCTGTCCTTGAGGAATCGGGACTGGAGTTGGTTGATGTACAGTATCGGCGAGAACAAAATGGATGGATTTTGCGGCTTATCATTGACAAGCAGGATGGCCTCAGTCTGAATGACTGTGCTGCCGTCAGCCGGGAAATAAGCCAGCTTTTGGACATTGAGAATTTCATCGACCAGGCATATAATCTGGAGGTTACCTCTCCGGGACTTGACCGGCCTTTGAAAAGTATAGCTGAATTTGAACGTTTTGTTGGGCGGAAGGCAAAGATAAAGACAATAGATCCAATTGCCGGTGAGCATGCTTTTATCGGTAAGATAAATAGAACTGAAGGAGAATCCATTGTGCTGGAGGTTGGCACCAAAGAGGTAACAATTCTGTTTTCTCAGGTAGCCAAGGCCAGGTTGGAAGTCGAATTTTGATAATGCGTAAAAAGTCTCTTAGACAGTAACAGGGCCTAATATTATCAAATATGTTACGAGAGAAATACCTGTCCGCATCGTGTTTTTTGCGATGCCGACAATTTTAGGAAACCTATATTATAATGAGCAGGCCAGGGCATCAACTGCCGGTTTGCCATGGAGTGCAAATTATGCTGTCGGATTTGAAAAGAATAATTGAGCAGATCAGTAGGGATAAGGGGATCGAGAAACATTTGCTTGTCGAGACCATTGAAGAGGCAGTC
>JBDLJI010000368.1:0-1878 GCA_039714455.1 Thermodesulfobacteriota bacterium | reverse complement strand
CGACCGGCTTTCACCGCAATAATGGAATTTGACCCAAAAGGCAAAAGGCTGACAAAAAAATTCACTCGAAGCATCATTTCCAGTCATCACCGGTTGACCTATACTATTGTCAAACAGATTCTGGTTGACAGGGACAGCAAACTTATCAATGAGTACCCGGACATTCATGCTCAGTTGAAAGATATGGGTGAACTGGCCAAAGTCCTGGAAAAGAAAAGGCTTATACGCGGCAGTATTGGTTTCTCCATTCCCGAAGCTGAGGTGCTTATTGATGCCGACGAACAGGTTTCAGATATAATCAGGGCCGAGCGCAATATGGCCCATAAACTGATTGAAGAATTCATGCTGGCAGCAAACGAGGCTGTTGCAGAAACACTGGAAACCAAAAATTATCCAACACTGTACAGGGTCCATGAATCACCCGATGATGTCAAAGTTATCGAGTTTACTGCATTTGCCCGCACCCTGGGGCTGCATCTGCCGGATAACAGCGGCTCCCCCAAATGGTTTGGCAGGATACTCTCCATGGTTGCCTCCACCCCCAAAGAGTACATTGTGAACAATATTCTCCTGCGCACAATGCAGCGCGCCCGTTATTCCCATGAAAATGTCGGGCATTTCGGCTTAGCTGCCACCTATTACACCCATTTCACTTCGCCGATCAGGCGTTACCCGGACCTGATTGTTCACCGCACTCTGGCAAACCTGCTTACAAAAAAGAAAAGTTCCAGCACCTCCCCAGCCATTGATCTGCAGCAGGCAGGTGATTTCCTCTCCGGCAGGGAAAGGGCTGCTGTGATTGCGGATCGGGAAATGACCGACCGTTTGAAAGTCAGGTTCATGGCGGAAAAAATCGGTGAGTCATTTGACGGAATCATTTCAGGAGTTACTGCATTTGGACTTTTTATCGAGCTTCTGGATCATTTTGTCAGCGGAGCAATTGAAATAACAAATCTGAAGGGGGATCATTACCAGTTTGATGAAAAAAGCTACCGGCTCATAGGCTCGCGTACAGCTAAAATTTTTCAGGTTGGCGACCTTGTGCGGGTGCGGGTTGAAAGTGTTGACATCCGCCGTCGCAGAATAAATTTTATTCTGGATTAAAAAAAGATTCCAAGGAATCGAGGAGATAAAGACAAAAGAAAAGGATAAAAGATCAAGACATCTGGCAGGCAACAGGTATATAGAAACAGGTTTCAAGGTGTCAAGGTTTCTAGGGGTCAAGGGTACATAAGAACCCGAAAAGCACGAAACACAAAAGAAGACACGGAACAAATATAGATAATTGACAATCGCTTTGAAACTTTTTTTGCCCTAAGTTATCTCTTTTTTTACTGGAAACCTTGACCCCTCGACACCTTGAAACCTCTAATAATCAAACTTAAGGCACTTACAAATTAACATTTTAAAACATGACTGAATCACAAAAAAAGCAGAGCCTTCTGGACAATATCGCGATTGTCCTCATGGAACCCAAATATCCTGAAAATATCGGTGCTGCGGCACGTTGTGCCATGAACATGGGAATTTCCCGGTTGATCATTGTCCGCAATGAAGCCCCTGACCAGGAGAAGATGCTGAAAATGGCCACCCATAAAGCTGCGCATCTTATCAAACAGCTTGAGAGGTTCAACAGTCTTGAAGATGCGCTGGCGCCATTTTCCCATGTTGTGGGGACCTCTGCCAGAGAAGGCAGGAAAAGACGGACTGAAAACAGTCCGCGCTACATTTCTGAATCCGTCCTGCCCCTGCTTGAAAATAATCAGGTCGCCCTGCTCTTTGGTCCTGAGCACAGAGGGCTCACCAACGATGATCTCAAATATTGCCAGGCCACAGTGAACATACCGACCGCAGATTTCTCATCCCTAAACCTGGCAC
>JBDLJI010000367.1:0-1921 GCA_039714455.1 Thermodesulfobacteriota bacterium | reverse complement strand
GCCGCCATGCAGGTGGAGGCTTCAAACCACCTTAAGCTGCGCTGGTAAAGAGCCAGAGTAGTGAGCGTTAAGGAAAAGGCCTTGCATGACGAGGTCAGGTAGGGTTCAAGGAGGCGAGCGCAAGCGAACCACTGATGAGGTGTCGAAAAGCTAAAACGGAACCTGAGTTAACATATCCACTGTACATCTTGACCTTTCATAAATCATTCACGAGTCCAAATTTATGGGTGTCGCCAACAATTTTCAGTAAGGATTTAATAGAGGTACCTTGACTTTGGGAGAGGAATGTCAAGATGTCAAGCCTAACCCATAACAAAAAAGCCGTGGAATACTTCCCACAGCTTTTTTGTTATGAACCGTATTGTTATTGTGCGGTTTAATCTAAATCAGGCTACCATCCGCCATGACCGCTTCGGTGTTTCCCTTGTTTATTCTGCCGCTCTGATCGGAATTCTTTTGCAAGTTCCTGCTGTTCCGGGCTCATGATTTCGTGTATCTGGCTGCGCATCCGTGCCCTGGAAACAGCCATCTCAACTTGGATTTCCGCTTTTTTCTCGGCAATTGTTCGGATTGCATTCTCATCAAAGGTTGCCTCATCCGTTAGTTGCCGCATCTGCTCTTGATACTCCCGCATATTTTCCCGCAGGGCCTGATTGGCACTTCTTTCTTCCTCGCGGATTGCCTTAATTTTCTCCTGCTGCTCGTCGGAAAGCCCAAGAAGTTCGGTTACCCTTTCATGCCTATTCTGTTTGCGGTGATTGCCGCGCCATTCATTTTCGCAATACTCAGATCCTGACATGCCCGGCTGGCCATATCCACCTCTATTACCTTGATAGGCATTAGCCGTAAGACTGCCAACAGTCATTATACAAATTGCAAGTGTTGCTACGATAAGTTTCTTTTTCATGGTGTTCTCCTTAATTATTGGTTGAATTAAATAAATGTATTGCTCTCTTGACGAACAATGTAGCAACTGAATAAGGAGGAAATGTGGAAGAAATAAGGAAAGAGACGGAAGAGTAAAAAATAATCTGGTAAGCAGCCTCCCTGTATGATAATCAGGTAACTATTCGGTGGTTATAGCTATTTTTAGGAATCAAACCGATTATTTATATAATCAGAATGTGAAGCATCACTACTCAGGAGGTAAAACTGTGTTCATCAGTATTAAATATAAATTGTTTGCAACATTGCTGGCCGCTGTGCTCATTGTGGTTGTCGGCATGTTCTTTCTGATCCACTGGAGTTTTGATCGCGGTTTTTTAAACTATGTCAATACAGTGGAGTCAAAAAGATTGGACTCCCTTGCTCAACATCTCCAGGAAGCATATTCTGCTCAGGGAGAATGGGTGTTTTTACAAGACAACCCGCTACTCTGGCGTCGGTTCCTGGCTGCCTCCACCCCTGAGGGCCCCCAACAGTTTGACCCTATGAAAGATGGTATTTTACCCCGAGAACTCAGAAATAGACGCCACCCACCAGGCACAGGAAGTGAATTACGACAAGGACAAAATCGCCGCCATAACTTTCGGAAGGAAATGAAGCATCTCTTTGAATTCCGGGTCCTGCTGATGGACGCGGAAAATAATGTGGTGATTGGCCCTCGGCAATATCCTGCAAACATGGAAAAGATCCCCTTAAAGCATGAATCGGTTCTGGTTGGTTTTCTTGGCCATATTCCCCAAAAAAATGTACTGGCCAAGCATCAATTGCAGTTTGTTCAGAAGCAGAAAAAATCATTTACCCTTATATCTTTAGTTATTGCAGCTCTTGCCACCTTGATATCCTTTCCTTTGGCCAGCAGACTGGTTCGCAGGACAAACGCGTTGGCCGATGGGACCCACCGTCTTGCCGCCGGTAAATATGGCACTAGACTTAAAAAGGGGCCGGCAGATGAACTAGGCCAGTTGACCCAGGATTT
>JBDLJI010000366.1:0-1955 GCA_039714455.1 Thermodesulfobacteriota bacterium | reverse complement strand
AAGGCGACCCGTATGTTGAGCATCTCAAACAGACCATCCAAGCAGTTGAATCACTGACTGCTATGCCAGGCAGACTATGTTACCAGAGCCGCAGCGGCCCGGTGGAATGGCTGTCCCCATCCCCGCCTGTAATTCTGGAACAGCTCGCGAAAGAAGGGTGCAAAAATGTCTTGATGGTGCCGATCTCCTTTGTATCGGACCACGTGGAGACTTTGTACGAAATAGACATGCTCTACCGTGAAATGGCCCAGAACTTAGGCATAAGGATGGAAAGAGCGGCCTCTTTGAACTGCATGCCCGGGTTTATTGATTCTTTAAAGGAACTGGTCCTGAAAAAAACAAGGGAACTTGGGTGGTAAAAATCGAACTGCCAGGATCAAACGGGATACGCAGTTTATACTTTATAATCATCATGTGCTGCCATCAAGATTCAAGACCGTGGAGCAGAAGGTATGAAAAAGAGCGGCCAAAAGAGTCATACGGCCAGTACTATGAGTAAACACCAGAAAGTTCTCATTGGTATTGCCGTCGCTTTCTTGCTTTATTCGGTTATTGGCTTCCTGGTCCTGCCAACGGTGTTAAAAAACACCCTTGAAAAAAAGCTTTCTGAGAACCTCAAGCGCTCAGTCTCCATTGAAACGATACAGTTAAACCCCTATCTACTCCAAATTTCCATTAACAATTTTCTGGTGGAAAACCGTGACCATGATGATCGGTTTGTAGCCTTTGATCAGTTGTTTGTCGACCTTGAGGCGGTCTCTCTCCTCAAAAGAGCCCTGGTCATCAAGACTCTGATATTAGCCGGTCCCCGGGTGAATTTTTCCCGGTATAAGGATCTGTCCTATAATTTTTCAGACATAGCAAACTCTTCAAGCCCAAAGAAAAAAACCGGTTCAAAGCCCATTCTTTTTTCAGTCAACAATATTGAAATACTGAAAGGTGCAATCGTATTTCTCGATGAACCGAAGGATACAACCCACAGGGTTGAGAACCTGAATCTTGCCGTTCCTTATTTGTCTAATGTGGTGCACGAGGTGGAAGTCCATGTGCAGCCGTCCTTTTCCGCCATAATAAATGATACACCTGTGAATTTGTCAGGCCGGACCCTGCCCTTTCATGATACCCGTCGCACGGTTTTTGATATCCAGGTCAACAAAATCGATATCCCCGCATACCTGGCATACCTGCCAGAACCGGGCAATTTGACACTGAAATCCGGGTATCTGGATATCATGGCTGTTTTGGGATTTGAAATGCAGCCCGGTAATAAACCGGCAATTACCTTGACCGGCAACTTTTCCCTGAAAGAAATTAATGTCATAGAAAAACAGGGAGAGAGTTATCTGGCGATCCCACAACTCGATTTATCAATACTTGACTCCAGACCCATGGAGCAGGATTTCCATTTAGCAAGTGTCTCCCTTCGCGAACCGGAATTTCTCCTTCGGCGCAGCAGCGATGGCGACATTCTGCCGCTGGCCCTGTTACAGAAAAAAACAGCAGCCAAACCGGCTGAACCGGCGTCATCTGCAAAAGAGAAGGCTTTAAAACTGATTGTGGATGAAATTGTTTTAAACGGCGGCACAGTACGTTTTGACGATCAAAGCAATGCTGAGCAGTTCCAGACGACCTTGAATCCTGTTGAAATAAAGGTCACAGGTCTCTCGACCCTTGAAGGTGAAGAAGCGACCTATGATATCTCGATGCAAACCGAAGCTGAAGAAAGCATTGAGGTGAATGGTACGCTGAGCCTGAATCCTCTGGCGACTCAATTGCATGGCGCCCTGCAGGACCTGCAGATCCCACGGTTCAGTCCATACTATGCTGAGATTATTACCCCAACAGTTATGGACGGCTCTCTTGATCTGGCTGCAGACCTGAACTATTCCAAGACTGACGACGTTGCAATTACAAGAGCGGATAACATTACGATCCTGCTCGATTCCATTGTAATG
>JBDLJI010000365.1:0-1981 GCA_039714455.1 Thermodesulfobacteriota bacterium | reverse complement strand
AAATAAGTTGACTACAACACTGCTCA
This sequence comes from Thermodesulfobacteriota bacterium, assembly GCA_039714455.1. Classification (GTDB taxonomy): domain Bacteria; phylum Desulfobacterota; class Desulfobulbia; order Desulfobulbales; family BM004; genus BM004. The sequence goes on along the minus strand of JBDLJI010000365.1, from coordinate 1,955 downwards.
TCTTTTCCAAAACCGCGGCCCCAAATCCCGAACCGACCGATCTCAACAAACTGGCAAAGGAAGCCCTTTACCTGCTGAGCAAGGAATCCCCTGATATGAAGGTAGCACTAATCGAAGACCTGGCTGAAGACCTTTCTCAGGTTAACTGCGATTATAACCAGATCAAGCAGGTCATTATTAACCTTTTGATAAATGCGCTTGATGCGGTAAGCGAACAAGGTGAAATCCGGGTAAAAACCTGGCATAAAAGAAATAAAACCTATTTATCTGTTAAAGATAACGGCAGCGGTATTTCGCCGGAAATAATTCACAATATTTTTAATCCTTTTTTTACCACCAAGACCCGCGGCACGGGCCTCGGCCTGGCCATATCGAAAAAGATCGCCAAGGAGCATGGCGGCGATCTGACTGTTGAGAGTTCACAGGGTAAGGGAAGCACCTTCACTCTTGTCCTTAATGATTAGGAGAGTAATAAATGGTACACAACATCCTTATTGTTGATGATGAAATAAACACCCTGAAGGTGTTGTCTGCAGCACTGCAAAACAGCAGGACCCATGTCGAGACTGCCCGGTCCGGTGAAGAGGCGCTTGACCTCATAAAAAAGAAAAAATACAATCTGGTTGTTTCCGACTTCAAAATGGGGGGCATGAGCGGTGAAGACCTCCTGGAAAAAGCCAAGACTTTCTCACCTGACTTACCCTTCGTCCTTCTGACAGCTCACGGGACTATTGAGCTGGCCGTAAATGCCATGCGCAAAGGCGCCTACACCTACCTGACAAAGCCGGTGAATGTCAACCTGCTGGAATCCATTGTCCGTGATATCCTGGTAAACGGCACATCTAAAATTGAAGCTGATGCAGGTAGGTCGCAGTATTTCAACATAATCGGCAAGACCCCGGCTATGCAGGATGTCTTCACGATGATCAAGCGGGTGAGCAAGACTGATGCAAACATACTGGTCCTGGGTGAGTCGGGCACCGGCAAGGAGCTTGTGGCGCGGGCCATACACTATACCTCCCTGCGGGCTGACAAGCCGTTTATACCGATTGACTGCACGACCATTCCTCCCGAGCTCATGGAAAGTGAACTGTTCGGCTATGAAAAGGGTGCCTTCACCTGTGCGGATGAAAGAAAGCTGGGCCTGATCGAGATGGCCCAGGGCGGCACAACTTTTTTTGACGAGATCGGTGACCTGGATTTTGCCCTGCAGAAAAAACTGCTGCGTTTTCTGCAGGAAAAGGAAATTCGCAGGATTGCCGGCAAAGACAAGATCAATGTGGACGTGAGGGTGCTTTCTGCCACCAACAGAGACATTGAAGCCTCCCTGGAAAGCGGAGAATTCCGGTCGGACCTGTATTACCGGCTCAATGTTATAACTATCCGGATCCCTCCCTTGCGGGAACGGTTGGATGACATTCCCTTACTGGCAAATCACTATCTGGGACATTTCCGGGAAAAAAACAAAAAAGACATCCGCGAAATAGACAGGGAAGCCATGAATGGGCTGACGAGTTATGACTGGCCGGGCAATGTGCGCGAACTGGAAAATGTCATGGAGCGGGCCGTCATCCTCTGCCAGTATGACGCCATAAATGTTGAATGCCTGCCCAAGAAAATGAAAATGTTTGTCCAGGAAGAGTATCCGGAAGTCAGGGAATTCAACCTGCCTGAAATTGAGAAAAGGACCATTGTCAAGGCCCTTGATAAATCATCATGGAACCAATCAAAAGCAGCAAGACTGCTCGGCATAAGCCGTAAGCAGTTGCGAACTAAAATGAAAAATCTTGACCTTCTTCCTGCTGCTGAAAAATAATAATCACTACCCGATAAGCCAGATCATCATTCATTAAACAAGCGCAGTTCTGCGACTGATCTATTTTTCTCCATCATTCCCCTGCAAAAACATGAAATTGTTCTTGACTCAGAGAACAAAGTGTTTTTCAATTTTATTG
>JBDLJI010000364.1:0-2022 GCA_039714455.1 Thermodesulfobacteriota bacterium | reverse complement strand
TATTAAAATCTTTGTTGATGGCTGGGCTTTTTTTGATATTGAACCTGGTGATTATTACCTTTACAGTATCAGGGATGATGATTTCATCAGGCTGCAGCTTTTCTACTACTTTTAATTAGCTATCAGCTGTCAGCATTCAGCTTTTTGATATTGAACAGATAATTCTCTTCCATAAATCCTCATTTTTCATTCTTTAATTTTCAATTTAAAAGATCCCTTGACACCTTGAACCCTATAAGTAGATTGCACATCGATCTTTGATGTGCAATCTACTCTATGCGTTTAATGCATGGTCCTAGTTACCCAGTTCTCCACATTCAGTTAATTGCCTCTGGGGATTAATCTTTTGTTCTATCGTATCCAGCCAGTCAAAAACATCTGCAATGGCAAAAGGCTTCTTAAAAAACTTCAGACCCAACTCGCTTGCCCTTTGCATGTCGTCCAAGGTGTAATCACCGGACATCAGGGCCAGATGTCTGCATTGACAGCCTTTTTCAATTTGTTTTTCAATGAAATCTATACCTCTCATCACCGGCATATTAATATCTGTCAAGATAATATCAGTGCATGATTGACCATCCAGGCACGAGCAACTTTCGTTGTCAAAAATAGGACAGGCGCCAGGATGAGGATACGTCAACACCTCATATCCCCCCCTACAGTCCAGGACCGCTTTTAAGAGATTTAAAATTTCCTGATGGTCGTCAAATACCAAAATTCTATAGCTAGTATTTTTTTTCATAGATATGTGTTCAAAAACTAATTGCGATAGGATTATGATTTCATATTTTACAAAACCTGCCGTCCCGGCCGAAAACTATTGAGACTCACTTACAAACTTCTAACTCCATGGATTATTGCTGTTTGTGACCTTCCATTCATTCCGGGCCATCTGGAGAATGATTATATCATTGGCTACAATCTTCTGGGTCACTTCCGGAAGCTGCATTTTGTAGGAACCTTTAAGTGAGACCTTGGCAAAGACAACCGGTTCGTCGTTAACATATACTTCTTTTTTATCAACAAGCTCAATCTGGAGTTCTGAAAAATCAAAGGTTGCTTTTTCCAGAATTTCCAGCCTGCCTTTGCTCTTGTTGATTCTGCATGTAACATCTATCTGCTCTGCTACTTCAGCCTGATCAGACTTCACGTAGTAGTAAACCAGGGACTGGTCCGCCATTGTTTCATGCTTGGCAATGAAGTCCTGGATAAAATTTTTCGGAAGTTCCATGCTGAAACCATCGCTCCCGCAACCTGTTATGTTTACAAGTGCAAACAAACCCACTGCGACCAAAATCAAACTTCTTTTAAAAGTTAGATTTAATTTCTTACAACTGTTTAATAACGCTTTCCTGCTCACTGTCCACTCCCTCTCTATTCATGTTTTCTTGTTTTATTGTTGCTGCTAAAATACAAAAGTTCCCCCTGGGCAACAGATAATTATACGAAATTACCGCAACCAAAATGGATAAAGTTTTATTTCATTCTTGATTTTGGCCTGGTAAAAAAATCATCAATTACTATTGCTATAATTGGAGTTACAAAGGACTAAGCTGCGACACCTCTCTATACAAATATAGAGAATAATATAATATGTAATTTGATATATTTCAAGTTCAATTATTATGCGCCACGCCTATAGGCAACAAAAAACAACGTTATACAACGCCACGAGAACGAGTGACAGAAGAAAAGCAGATGAATTTAATGAGGACTACTTTTGGATAAACTGCTCAGGATTACTTTGTTTCCAGCTCAGCAAGTCCTTCCCGTAAGGCATACAGCGTTGCCTGGGTCCGGTTTGCCAATTGCAGTTTATTGAGGATATTACCCACATGGATACGAACAGTTCCTTCCTTGATCTTAAGTGTTTGGGCAATTTCCTGGTTAGACATACCCTGGGCAACATTTCTTAAAACCTCAACTTCCCTTTCACTCAGTGGATCATCTGTGGGTGGAAGATCTGAAGGCTGATGCATTTCATGGATCACCTTCTGGGCAATGACCGGATGCAGGGAAGAT
>JBDLJI010000363.1:0-2056 GCA_039714455.1 Thermodesulfobacteriota bacterium | reverse complement strand
AGCAAATCGTGCGCTGGAAACGGCGGCGAGTTCGTCGATGAAATGCAGGTAGTACTCGGTCGATACAATGGATACATGCCCCATATAAGTCGCCAACAACGGCAGTTTTGACTGGACATCAGCCCCTTCCCGATACCAGCGCAACAAGGCATTGACAGCAAAACTATGACGAAAGAAATCCAAACGTTTGGATTTCTTTAGTTATCCAAACCTAAATAAAATCCAAACCTTTATCACAAATACCTGATATTTAAGGGTTTTGAAAAATGAAGGTTTGGATTTTTTATGTACTATTTGATCGGTTTAACACCACAGAACGCTGCCAGCCCACCTCGTACATTTTTCCATTTTTTCGATACTTTCTTGTCGTTCTCATCTTCGAGAGTTGCAAGGGCTTTTAATTCCTGCTCGAGGGTAATGTCCATATATACCATGGTTGTTTGTAGCTGTTCATGCCCTAAGAGAAATGAAATTTGCACGATATTCATACCGTCTTCCAGCCAATGGGAGGCTTTGGCATGCCTCAGCTGATGAGCATGAAGATCCAGTGGCACCTCATCACACAACTTATACGCGGCTCTCGCATGTTTTTTCAGTTGCTTGTTTACTGCGGCTTGGCTCATTTTTCCATGTAATCCGGTATTCCTTGAATAAAAGACATACGCCTTTGGGTTTGGCGTATCACCATGAAACTCTTTCAGATATTTCTTTAAATGTGACACTGCCTTAGGCAGAAGATACAGTGTTCTTATTTTGGTTCCCTTTCCTATAATGGTGACATTTGGCTTTTCCGCGTTCAAATGAAGTTGTTCTAATCTTAATGACAGAATTTCATCGATTCTAGCGGCCGTACTGTAGATGATAATCATCAGTGCCAGATCCCTTCGCCCTGCTTTTAAGGACAAATCCGGAACTGATAATAATGCCTGTACTGCTTTTTTGCTCATCCCCTTTACTTTTTTACGTACTTCTTTTTTTCGTTGAATCCTTGTTGCATCATCAGAAAGATATAATTTGAGGATGTCCCTGGTCCCGAGGTATTTTAGAAATGTCCTTAAAGATGCCAGCCGGTTGTTACAGGTTTCAGGGCTGTTGTCACGAAATTCCATCAGCCATTGCAGCCATTCCTCGATGATTATCCTGCTAAAACATCCACCACACAGTCGTTCTGCACTGATCCCTTTTTCTGTCTCCAGAAAACTGATGTATAAGGCCAGTGCATATTGATAGGATGTCAATGTATGGCTGCTGCGGCTTTTTTGAGAAGGGACATATTCATTCAAAAAAGCATTGATATGGCGTGCGATTACAACCGACTCACTCGTCGCTTGCTTCATAATCCACCTCCGGCACAATGTTTTCGAAGTCTCCTCCTGTTTTTTCTTCCAGGATTTCAGCCATTCCAGGAACCAGGGAATAGTAATACCTGGTGCTTTCCAGTGTGCTGTGTCCCATGCTTTTGCTGAGATAAAGCAGCTTTGCGTCAAACCCAAAACCTTCATCTGTCCAGCGGTTAATATTTTCTATGGCATAATGGTGCCTGAGTTCATATGCAGTAGCATGGGAGCTGTTATATTGATGCCACAATTCCCGAAAGTTGGTCTGCACCCATTTTCTGGTATGGAACGTGTTACCCCTGGCAGGAAAAAAATAAGCTCTGTGAGCGTATTGCTTCCGTATCGTTGCATCATATCTTTTCAAAAGATCAAGCATGGAGTTATGCAACACGACGTAATGTTGGGCATGACCTTTGGAATAGCGAATGTTCACTATCCCATGGTACAAATTGACATCTCCGACCCGCAGCGTTCGCGCCTCATTGGTTCGCATTCCACTGCTGTAAAGAAGACGGAAGAATACAGGAATAGTGATCTTCCTGGCACGCTGTTCGGGAGTGTGGGATACGCAAGGCAGGCTGTCACAGGCATGGAAGAAATTTCTCAGCCCGACCTCTGTAACTAAAGTTTCACGGTTTTTCTGAGTTCTAAATGGCCTTAATATTTTTTCGCGCGCTATGCGCGTTTTTTCTGCCCAGTAGAATGATTCGATAATAACC
>JBDLJI010000362.1:0-2071 GCA_039714455.1 Thermodesulfobacteriota bacterium | reverse complement strand
GATTAAAAATATTTACAGATTACAATCCTTTTTTCTCAAACCAGCGAAACATGGCCAGTATTCCAGTTACAAAAACTATAATAACCAGCCAGCGGTTCACACCGATCAACTGGGGAAGGGTAAGATACCCTAAATTTTCCCAGCCAAGAAAATTTTCCACAAGAAAGGGATAGGTTTCCGCATATAACCCGGCCCCGACTATCATGCCGAGGATACCCCAGAGAGAATCCCAGCGGCCTTCCCCGAGTGCGCCGCCCTGAGTGCCGGGACAGTAGCCCAAGAGCCCCCATCCCAGACCAAAAAGTACGCCTCCGCCAATGTTTTCGCTAAGCACTACAGGTTTGTATAAAAATTGTACAAGCCCGAACATTTCAAAAAAATGAACCCCCACCATGCCTACAATAATGGCAGACATCATGAATTTGATAATGGTCATGTCCTGAAAGCGCAGCGCAGCAATCTGTTTATCGTATCTGACCACCCTCGCCTTCTGGAGCAGAAAACCAAAGAACATACCGGTAATGAGTCCATAGATCATCTCTGCATTCATTATCTGTTACCTCCATGATAGACCAACCGGGTCATAATAATGCCGCCGACAAAGAAAAATACCATGGCTATCAGGCCGCTGGCTGCAAGCTGTATTATTCCTGAAAGGCCATGACCGCTCGGGCATCCTCCTGCCAACCTGGCACCGTACATGGCAACAATACCACCAATGAATGCCACAATTCCCCGCAGCGCAGGATTGGTCCCGAACCGTTCAGCCCACATATCCGGCACTCCCTGCCATTTGAAACTATCTGACGTCAGTGCAGACAGGAGCGAACCTGCAAAAATTCCGACCACAAACAACAGCTGCCAGTCAAACCTGGGGAGGTACCTGATAAAATATTCAAGCTGATTCACACGTTCAGGACCAATGTACTTCCCCAGCATTCCTGCTGAGCGGACAAAAGAAGTCGACGCTCCGAAAAACTTTCCGGTCCACAATACGGAAACAATTATGACCAATCCGCTGAGGCCTCCGGCAACATAAGGGCTCCAGGCCCCTTCATCCTTTCTATTCAGTTCCATGGTTGTTCTCCAACAAAAATGAGTTTATATAGTTCATATAATTTACTTTATTATATAAAAAAAATCTTTCTCTTATTCTCGCGTTAATCATGAACCTTATTACACTTTACAACTCGAACTTTATAATTATTACCGAAAAGCAACATTTTAAAAATAAGATTAACGACTGTTAACTTTCTTCTTGACAAAGAATAAAAACTTCCGTAAATATAGTTCACATTATGAACGATGTCAATACAACAAATGATCTGCGTGTTTTGGAATACCAGGCCAACAAGCTGCAGGAACTCATCAGTGAACTGCACAACTGCTGCAAGGAACGTTACAGCAATGAAGCAAAGGCCTTTAAGATGCCCCAGGCAGAGCTCAGGTGCCTCATGCTGTTTGAAGGCCACAAGTACCTGACCGGCATCCAGATAGCCGGACTGCTTGAGGTGGCAAAAAGCAGAGCAACCGTCATTATTGAAAATCTCGAAAAAAAGGGAATGGTGCAGAGATCACAAGACCCGAACGATGCCCGCGTCAAACTCATAAACCTTACCCCAGCCGGCCAGCGGAAGGTTCGGGAAATTGAGGAATTCATGTTCAGTCTGCACCAGCAGCTTCTTGACCAGATAGATCCCGGCCAGCGTACCGGTGTAATAACCGCTTTAGAAGCCTTGCGGTCTTCAATGGAAGCCGTAAAGGCGCAATTAGCTTAAATAATACATTAAAAAATTCAAATACCATAAATTTCAGGAGGAAAACTATGAGTGAAGAAAAACCAAAAAGAATGGCAATTATTGCTTCAAAGGGATCACTTGATATGGCATATCCGCCATTGATCCTAGCTTCAACTGCTGCAGCCATGGATGTGGAGACCATGATATTTTACACCTTTTACGGTGTTGATATCGTCAACAAGCATAAGTATGCGAATCTGAAAGTAGCTCCGATCGCCAATCCCGCCATGCCGTCACCGGTTCCCATGCCCAATATCGTCGGCATGCTGCCC
>JBDLJI010000361.1:0-2105 GCA_039714455.1 Thermodesulfobacteriota bacterium | reverse complement strand
ATCCGGATCAGAAGTGGACATGGAGCACACCGGATCAATATAAACTGCCTTATGGCCTTTTTCGTGAAGTCTGCTTTGTTTCGGCATAATGTCAGTCATCATATTGACCTCCTTTTATATGCGGCAAGTATCCGGCTTATGAGGAACCAACATATTTGTTAGGATTAATGTCAAAAAGTTTCCTGCACTGTTCTGAACAGAAGTGAAATGTGCGACCAAAATGATCACTGACTAATGAGGTAGAATTCTTTTTCACTTCCATACCGCAGACAGGATCCCGCAATTCAATAACTTCAGATGGCTGTTTATCTTCAATCTGTTCATGGTGAACAGCATGTTCACTATTACTCCCATGCTCTTTATGGTCGTCCTGGCTGTGGTTCTTATGTTTAGGTCCACCACAGCAGCCAGCTCCTTTACTCATCATGTAGTAAAAAAGTACGCCTAGAGCAGCTATCCATAAAAAACTTCCTATTGATGCCATGATTATTCCCTCCTATTGATCGAGTATTTTTTGTCTATAAATTTATTATAAACACTGGACCATACTACAGAGTCAATGGTTGTGTTGATTTTTTCTTATTTTAGTTAACTTACTGAAATAATATGAATTTAAGGAAATAAGGTGGGGTAAGGATTGTGAAAATTTAAAATTTAGATCGAAAAACTGAGACGAGATTGGGATCGAAATGTTTCCCTTCATCATCTGCCATAATCTGAAGGGCTGCTTCTTTCTCCAGGGCCTTTCGATAAGGCCTGTCAGTAGTTAACGCGTCAAAGGCATCAGCTATGGCTATAATACGAGCAATTAGTGGGATTTCCCCTCCTCTCATACCTGACGGATAACCTTTTCCATCAAACCACTCATGATGATGCTGTACCCCTGGAATTACATCCTGCATTTCATTGACAAAACCAAGGATTTTTGCCCCAATGTCAGGATGGGTTTTCATTTTTTGCATTTCTTCTTCAGAAAGGACTCCGCTTTTTCTTAAAATTGCATCATCTATACCTATTTTTCCAATATCATGAAGGATTGCAGCCAATCGCAGTGATTCAATCTGATCTTCAGGTAATTCAAGAGCTGCGGCCAACTCCATGGCATATTGGCCCACACGCCTGGTATGACCTCCGGTATATGGATCACGGCTGTTAATTGCCTCGGCCAACGCTTCAGCAGTATGTAAAAATGTTTTATGCAGCTTTTGGTACAGGTTGGCATTTTCCATGGCTATTGCTGCCTGGCTTCCCAGGGAACAGAATATCTCCAGTTCGGCAGGAGAAAATTCATGTGGCTCACCGTTAACACCCAGTAAGCCGTAAGGTTCCCCTTGAATTTCTAATGGTGCGAAAAGCATGTCAAACAGAAAAGGCATTGTCTGGCGTAGACTTTGATGTTGATCTGCAGCCAATACTTCATCCATGGTAATGACTGTGCCCTTGTGGACAATACAATGATCAAACGACTGAATATTGTGAAATTGTTTTACCGGTAAATCACTGTTTATAAATCCGAGCTTATTGTTAATTGTGAGGGTAGATTTCTTTTCATCCAATACCAGCAAAAGAACCTTATCAGCTTTCATTAGGCGTGCTGTCTTGCTGCAGATTATTTCCATTACTTCCTCGATACGCAGCGAGGAGTTGATAGCTTTTGACAGGTCATGCAGGTTTCTTAACGAATCAACAATTTCATTTTCATCCATGTCTCATGCCTTAATAAACAGGTCTTTGTTAAATATTATTTATTACATTCTGTAACTTAGTTCTTACCTGTGTCGCGATTTCTCCCAAAGCAGGATTCTCAATAGCTTGCATGGATGCTATAGGATCTACTGCAGACACCTCAACCAACCCATCAGAGGTTTCCTGAACAATAACATTACAGGGAAGCATTAAGCCAATTTTGTCCTCAGCCAGCAAAGCCTGGTAAGCAAAAGGTGGATTACAGGCACCGAGAATTTTGTATCTACGGAAATCAACATCTAACTTCTTTTTCAGAGTTTCCTTGACATCTATCTCTGTAAGAATTCCAAAACCCTCATTTTTCAATTCGGACGTTACTTTGTCGATGGCTTCTTCATAGGTTTTTGTTGTTTTTGTAG
>JBDLJI010000360.1:0-2169 GCA_039714455.1 Thermodesulfobacteriota bacterium | reverse complement strand
AGACAATAACATAAAGATGAATACTTCAACGAACCTCTGAATTGCTTTCAACCGGCAGTTCAAGCAGGAAACTGGTTCCTTCACCTTTCTTGCTTGTCACGGTAATTCTACCTTTCATACTCTGTACAAGAGAATAGGTGACGGAGAGGCCTAGACCGGTGCCCTCACCAACCTCTTTTGTTGTATAAAACGGATCAAAAATTTTCTGGATATGTTCTTCATCCATACCAATCCCAGTATCGGTAAATTTTATAAAAAAATGGGTAGAGGACTCCAGGGTCTCTACCGCTAATTTACCACCATCAGGCATTGCCTGAATTGCATTCAAGCCGATGTTCACTATTACCTGTCTCAGTGCTTCAACATCAACATTAAAAGCCCGTTTGAGCTTAAGATCCATTGTCAGTTCTATATTTTTGAGCCCATATTCTAAAAGGGTAAAGCATTCCCCAATCAGGTCATCAACCAACACGGGATGCAGCCTGAGAGGTTCACGGCGTCCAAAATTAAGAAGCTGGCGAACAGTTTCACCGATACGTTTAAGCCCCTTGGATAAAAGCTCCAGGTAGCGCCGGTTCAGTTCCCGGTCCTCGGGGGATTCCTGCATACTCTTAATGCAATTCTGCATGCCGCCGAGTGGATTATTGATCTCATGGGCAATACCTGCGGTAAGCCTTCCCAATGCTGCCAGCTTTTCTCCCTGGAACATCTGTTCCCTGGTATGGTCAAGCTCCTGCTGCGATGTTAAAAGTCGTCTGCACAGTTCCTTAAGTTTCAAAGACAGCTTGCCAACCTCATCATCATTAACGGGCAAATCCTTTATCTGCTGATCATCTTCCGGGAAACGATCCATGGCCTTTGCCAGCAAACCCAGGCGGCGAACAACCAGAATATCAACCAGCAGGAAGATAGTGGCGCCAACAACCAGAATAGTAATAAACCAGATGCCCAGCAGCATCCTGTTGTTTTGTGCAATGTCATCAAAGGCCCAGTTAATAGGGATTGAAATGCTTAATGCGCCCCTTGTGTCACCTGGGATATATTCCTTTTCGTGGTGGCAGTCCTTGCACGATTCTTCTACAAGAAGAGGCGCCATGTATCGCAGGGTACTGCCGACTGCGTCAGTGTGGATTTTAATTGCTTCATCGGTGCCCTGTTCAAACAGTTGCAGACTTTTTCTTTCAAAGTCATCTGGAGCGTTGGAGGGATTGATAGGCTGAAGTGTTGTCACCCTGTAACTGAAAAGTCCTTCCTGGTTGGCATACTCTGAGAGTTCCCGGGTAACCATTGCCGGGTTGCGTTTTACAAGACTTCGACCCTGCTCATCAAGAATTTCCATATCTTTCAGAAACGGATTAGCCTTGACATCTTCTGTTTTGAAAAAAAACAGCCCGTTGTGGTCTGAAACCCACCTTCTGGTCAACAGTATCTGCTTATGGATGATTCGGGCCTGGCGGGCAGCCTGCTCAAGCACCAACTCCTGTTGGAAGGCCGAAGTACGGTAGAAAGTGATGCCAAAGGAGACAATCACAACCGCACTGATCAAAAGCATTATTTTTGTTCGCAACCGCATGATTCTAAAATAAGCTAAAAAGCATTCATTACGCAACCCTACAATTTTCCACCAACATCCCAGAAAACCATACAACTGATAATACCTTCTTAATTTAGCTCAATATCTTTACTCTTCAGTCGGCAATCACCCATACAATTTACCGTGTAAAATTTATTGGAGAAAAGTAACATTGCATTATGCTTGTAAATTTTCCATGGGAAAGCTAGATTGTTAACAGTTAACCTCCTATAGTTTATATATTTATTTAATGTACCTGTCTCTTGGCAGGGATCAGATAGAAATCTGCAATGTCAGACACAAACCTCGATCAATCGCAGTTCCAGCCGGACTCAAAACTCAATGAGTGGATGCGGGATATCCGCCGTACTATTCACCGGTACCCGGAACTGGCTAACGAAGAAAACCGTACCCAGAGGTTTATTTGTGAAAAACTGGATGAACTCAACATCCCCTTCCGTACTGAAGGTCTCCACACCGGCATTGTTGCAACAATACGTCCCTCCGCTTCCAATGATTCAGATGAAATACCATGTGTAGCTTTACGTGCTGACATGGACGCCTTACCTGTGAATGAAAAAACCGGACTTTCCTTT
>JBDLJI010000359.1:0-2219 GCA_039714455.1 Thermodesulfobacteriota bacterium | reverse complement strand
GGCTTTAAGGTTGATTATAGGTGCAATAGGTCTTAATATTCTTTGGCATAAAATAATGGTGAAGTTGTTCCAAAACTAAACGAACCCGTTTGCCGGCGCTTTTTTTTTAAAACCAATCGCTCTTGGGAGCAAAACATACATGTCCATTGAACAGGCGAAAGAAGTATTGAAAATTGAGGCGGAGGGCATTCTCGCTTTACTGGAGCAGATTGGTCCTGATTTTGATACGGCCATTGATCTGATAATGTCATGTCCGAGCAGGGTTATCCTGACTGGTATTGGAAAATCGGGATTAATTGGCCAAAAAATTGCAGCAACCCTAAACAGTACCGGCACCGCTTCTTTTTTTCTGCATCCCGTTGAAGCCATGCATGGAGATTTGGGAATTGTTGATCCCAGGGATGTGGTTCTTGCCATTTCATACAGCGGTGAAACACCGGAACTGAACCTGCTGCTTAACAGCCTGAAAAACAGGGGTGTTTCAATAATAGCAATGACGGGTAACCCTGAATCGACCATGGCCAAACTTGCTGATGCTGCTTTACAGGTTGCAGTGCCGAAAGAAGCATGCCCCTTGGGACTGGCACCAACAGCCAGCACCACTGCAGCCCTGGCAATGGGTGACGCACTTGCTGTTGTTCTGCTTGAGCGTAAAAAATTTAAAGAAAGTGATTTTCGCAAGAACCATCCAGGCGGCAGCCTTGGTGAGCGCTTAAAAGTCAATGTATCAGAGGTAATGATCACCGGTGAGCACATTCCCATGGCAGGCAAAGACACATCTTTGCGTCAGGCGGTATCGATCTTAAATGCTAAAAATATTGGTGCTGTCCTGATAACTGATGAACAGCAGCGGGTGGCTGGAATTATCACTGATGGTGATATCAGGCGTATGGTGGCAAAAGATTTAGACCTTGACACGCAGCATGCGGAAAATCATATGACTCCTGCCCCCAAAACCATCTCAAAGGACCTCCTGGCAGCAGATGCGTTGAGCATTATGCAGGAACACGAAATTACTATTTTACCGATAACTGATGATCAAGGACGTCTGATCGGCATTCTGCATCTTCACGACCTGATCGGAAAGGGAGAATTCCGTTTCATGGTATAGCAGGGCCACAGCAAATATAAACCCTTATTGCAATAGGACAAGACAATGTGCCAAATGAACGTCGTACTGGAACATGACGGAGAGCAGGAAAAAATAATGGACAATGTAACCCATCTGGAGGTAACCGGTGAAGGAGTTGTTGTCAGCACCCTTTTTGAAGAACCGAAGCTGGTGAAATCTGCATGGGTAAAAAATATAGACTTTCAGGGTGGCACAGTAACTCTTGACAACCAAGTATTGAAACATGACTGAAAAACACTATTCTGATCTTGAAAAACTGCAAATGCTCCTGACCCACTGGCTGCAGCACAATGAGAGCCATGGCTCGGAATATTTGAAATGGGCGGCAGTGGCCAGAGAGGATGGCCATGCAACAACTGCTGAATTTATCGAGCAGGCGCTTGAATTCCTTAAAAAGGCAGACGAATCTCTTGGAAAGGCATTAGAATCTGTTGGCGGTCCGAGCCAGGAACATCAGCATCACCACCACCATTATCATGATTAATTATTGCATAAACTGCTAACCCGCATTTCTCACGAACATTTCAGCATCTAATCGTGATTGAGAAAGCCGGGCTAGTTAATCGTTGTTTCCCTTCCACTCAAAGGTTCGCAAGGCATCAAGCGGATCTTCACCCGCGGAGGCAATCAGGCCCTTTACTTTAAGAATCCAGTAGTTGTCGGGTGCAGCAGCAATCTTCTGCTGCAGGTCTGGTGAAATACCGTGGGAATCTTCTTCAAGATTGTAAAAACGGCTGTCTATTCCGATAAAACCGTCCAGAAGATGGGCAATGGTGTGGAATATTTTTGATACATATCCCTTCTCCACTCTCTGAATATCTTCAAGCAAATCAAAGCCCTCGTCCTTTAGGTTTTTCAGCAAATCCCCTACTGCCTGATGATTAGCAGTAAGGCCCTCCTGGAGTCTTTGCCGGAATTCCTTCTCGGCTCCGTTTATGGACTCATTTTCTGATGCCAGGACCTCGTCATAGCGGATGAGCATGGTTCTGTCAAAAAAACGCTTAACCCGCTTACGGCAGGATTCAAAGTCAGAACCTGCAAGAAGGATATCATGCGATATTTCCAGGTTCCCCATACTTTCCTCCTG
>JBDLJI010000358.1:0-2232 GCA_039714455.1 Thermodesulfobacteriota bacterium | reverse complement strand
AAATTCAAGCAGACCTTTTACGTCTTCTGAACTGACAGGAACACAATCAGCCAACTTACTAATCCCTGCATTTCCGGGGGCGCAGTAAATTTTCGATACACGCGGACTCTGATTCAGCTTCCAAACTAAGGAATGTTCCCTGCCGCCAGAACCGATAACCAATACTTTCATAGGGCAAATCTCCTTTCAAATCTTTTAATTCCAAAAATAAAAATACCTAATCACATATCTTAACTTGCCTGAAATGACATTTAATGGTTTTGCTCAAAACCAATACATAAAACAAAACAACGAACCACCACAATGTGGTACAAGCATCTTCTTCTATGTGACAATAAAGGGTAAGATTGCTGATACCCAACTGTATTTACGCATCAAACTACCTTTATGCTTCAAATTTTGTCAAGATATAGTGAATGAACAATCAATTATAAATATAAAAATTTGCAATTTTTGCCTTGACATCCATTAGTTATATTTCTATCATAGTCGCGCTAAATGAATAAGCATTCATCCGGTCATACATTTACAGTACCATGATTATTAATCTGTTCTATGTTGTAATCATTGATGAAAAGTTCAGATAAACACGAAAAAATAATCCGCGCAGCAGTCAAAGTTTTTGCCAAAAAAGGCTTTTTCAGTGCCAGAATATCTGACATTGCCAAGGCGGCTAAAGTGGCTGACGGCACAATTTATCTCTATTTCAACAACAAATTTGACATTCTCATATCTGTCTTTGACGAAGAAATCGGGAAGTTTATTGCTCAAACAAAAAAACTTGTTGATCAGGAAGAAACCCCTCAAAAGAAAATAGAGATTTTCGCCCTTAAGCATCTTTCAATGGCCAAAGAAAATAAGAGTCTTGCTGAAATCATACAGATGGAACTGCGGCAAAGTCACAAGTTAATTAAAGAGTATCGCAAAACCATCTTCAGCGAATATGTTGATATTATCTCGAACATCATCCGCCAGGGCCAGGAAAAAGGCATTTTCCGAGAGGATGTCAAACCCGGAATAGCCAAAAGAGCTTTTTTCGGCGCCCTCGATGAAATGACGAGACTCTGGGTTTTATCTCCCAAGCCTCCCTACGATATCGAAGATACCGCGAAACAGATCAGCAATATGTTTCTTATCGGTATTAATTCCAGATAAAATTACCGCTTTCCAAAACATCTGCAGTATGCCACCGTTTCGCGTCGGCATAGCCCCTCTCTATAGAAAATTCTCAAACTGTGATCAGAAGCATCTCAGAAGAACATATATACCATCTTCTATGCCCTCAGACTATCACCATTCACATTGAATGCTGAGATATGTGACTGCGGGCTAGTCGCTTGCCGGTGCAGTAATATTCATTATTTCAAACTCACGAATTCCACCTGGTGTAACAACTTTCGCTTCATCGCCTATCTCTTTGCCGATAATAGCTCTTCCGAGCGGCGACCGTATTGAAATGACCCCTTTTTCCACATCAGACTCTTCAGGGCCCAATAGTTGATACGTAACTTCAACGTCTTCATCCAGGTCCAGCATGGTAACAACTGTGCCAAATACCGCTCTGGAGCAATTCACTTCAGAACAGTCGATAACCTCGGCACGGCTCAGTTTATCCTTCAACTCGAGTATCCTGCCCTCTACATGCCCCTGGCGCTCTTTGGCCGCATGGTATTCAGCATTTTCCTTTAAATCTCCGTGTTCACGGGCTACCTCAATAGCCTTGATCACATCATGCCGCTCCCGGCGCTCCAAATTCTCCAATTCCTTTCTAAGTCTATCAAAACCCATTCTTGATATGGGCATTCTCTCAATCATATTATATTCCTTTTTTAAACTTGCTTACCATCTATACATAACTGACAAAAATGTCTTGTGGTGTTGATAAACATCCAGATCAACATATCCATACGAAGCACCCAGGATGTAATTTTTTGCTATCTCGAAATTGAGACTTCCTTTAAATTCATGAAGATCATTATCATCAGAATCATATCCTAGAGAATATTCTATTGTATAATAACTGGGAATTCCTCTTGCAAGGGCATCATTGGATAATTGGTGTTTAAAATAAAAAGAAAACCTTGTAATCCAGTAATCCTGGGGAGACCAGTAGGGATGATCATCAGGAGCAAACCCATCATCTGCAGGCGGCCCGGGCTTTTGCCCTTCCTTGGAGTCATAAAAGTCATAATTATAACTGATTTTTACCAAGGTGGGCTCCGGCAGGAAAAT
>JBDLJI010000357.1:0-2261 GCA_039714455.1 Thermodesulfobacteriota bacterium | reverse complement strand
ACACCATATTAAATTTTTCTTTTGGGGGCCTAAAATCTGGGGACACCATACTAATTATTGAAAATCTGTTCAAAAAATAAATCCCTGTAGTCTCCTTTGTTTCATTAGGATTCTGTTGCAAAATCTACAAATACTTGCTTCTTTTTTTATTGTTTCTTCACAATACAGGAATTCATAGGGATATGAAAAATAAATCTGCCCCTTTTCCCTGACCTTGCTATTTGTCATCTTCATGCAGATAGTTAAAGAAAAGACAGAACAGCTGTATAGTACAGGAATATAAAGCTTAATAGAGAGCACCTATATGAAGGACTGTTATGCTTGAAAAGCAATTAGATGGTAATAAAAAATATATATTTGCCTTGACTCCATCAGGTGTTGTCCCGGTGGCAAACAAATGAAAAAAATTGATAAAACAAAAGCTGAGCTCCTTAAGGAACTCGAAGATACAAAAAAGTTGGTTCAGGAACTAAATCTTTGTCAGGTTGAATTTGAAAAGGCCCGCGATAAATACCAAGAACTTCTTGATTCAAGTCCTGATGCCATGATTTTTGTCAACACGCAAAATGAAATTGTTCTTGTGAACGCACAGTTTGAGAAAATTTTCGGCTACAGCCAGGACGAGATCCTCGGTAAAAAACTCGATATCCTTCTGCAACATAAATACAAGAAAAAACACAGTAAAATGGTTCAGAAGTTTTTTGAGAATCCCAGTGTCGGCTCCATGGGGTCGCATCTTGGGATATACGCAAGAAAGAAAGACGGGAATGAATTTCCTGCAGATATCAGACTGAGCCCGCTGCAAACCGACGAAGAACTCCTTATCATGGCAGATATCCGTGATATCTCCAAACGAAGGGAGGCTGAAGAGAAAATTGAATTAAACTATTATATTCAAAAAGTGACAAATTCGATGCTCAAGGTCTCTTTGGAGCCGCTGACACTGGAAGATCAGTTCGATCGCATCCTTGATCTGATTTTGAATGTGCCGCGCCTGTCCCTCCAATCGAAGGGAGCGATTTTTTTAAAGGCTCCTGAAGCAGAAGTTCTTACTTTGAAAGCGCAACATGGTTTTACGGTAGCGGACTCGCTACCGTGTACTGAAATACCTCTTGGTCATTGTCTGTGCGGCAAAGCCGCGGCAATGTCAAAACTGATATATGCTAAAGATATGGAAGGTATACATGAAATCCATGATGCAGATATGTTCCCGCATGGGCATTACTGCGTTCCCATTGTTTCAGGCAAAAATCTTTATGGTCTCCTGAATATATATCTCAAGCAAGGGCACAAACGCAGTAATCGGGAGGAAGATTTTTTGACCTCTGTGGCAAGCACCCTGGCAACAATTATTGAACGGGACCGGACTGAACATGAGAAAAAGGATTTGCAGCAGCAACTGGCCCAGGCGGAAAAGCTGGCAGCACTCGGCAGGTTCACTGCAAATGTGGCCCATGAAATACGTAATCCCCTGACTTCGGTCGGAGGGTTTGCCAGGAGGTTGAATAAAACCATTCCTGCAGATACAAAAGAAAAGGATTATGCGAAAATTATTATTGCAGAGGTGACCAGGCTTGAAAAGATCCTGCATAACGTCCTGAGTTTTTCCCGGGATTCAACCCCCAATATTACAGAAAACGATCTTGCTGAAGTGCTTGAACAGGTATTGCTGATAAACAAAGATCTGTTCAGGGGGAAAGCCATTGAAGTAAAAAGATCCCTGGAGGATATTCCCAGCTTTCCGTTTGACAGGGATCTGATCATTGAAGTTCTGGAGAATATATTTTTAAACGCTGTTGATGCAATGCCTGAAGGAGGAACCCTGACAGTAACCACCGAAAAGGAGGGTGACCCTGACACGTCCAATGCAATAATCAAGATCGGGGATACAGGGCCCGGCATATCCGAAGAGCAGATAGAAATGATCTTCGAACCATTTTATACGACAAAGGCAGCGGAAAAAGGTACCGGGCTGGGTCTTTCAATCACCAGGAAAATTATGGAGTCCCTGGGCGGTACGGTAGATATAGAAAGTGAAGTGGGAAAGGGGGCAGTGGTCATATTGTCGCTGCCTTTCAGCAGGCATCAAAATCAGGGGTAAGAAGCTTTCCAAAGAGAACGGGCCTGTAAATCATCAGCTTTACATTCTCCATTCTCCATTTTCCATTTAAAAATTCTTGCTCGGAGCGCCGTCAACATAGACGTTCTCAAGATAGGAAAGTTTTCTCGGCAGCTGCACCACCGTACCCCTGGCAACCAGA
>JBDLJI010000356.1:0-2279 GCA_039714455.1 Thermodesulfobacteriota bacterium | reverse complement strand
CCGGAACAGATTTTCCTCCCAGACACCGCGATCCCAGTAAAAAGCATCACCTTCAATCACAGGATGCATGGAAAGTATTTTTCCGTCCGGGATGTCCGGCCTGGATGCATTTTCTGAGGAAGCTGCCAAAAAGTCTTTATCTGTTAAATTCATAAGCCTTAGCAGAACAGTTAGAATTCTTTAAAAACCTTGGCCAGGGAATCGCCTGCAACATGCAGATTGAATTCATTAAAATAGCCGAAAGGACTAAAGTTTTTGGAGCTCTGCAATGATAGTTTCCGGATCAAGACGATTTGTGTAATCAGCATCAATCAAGGCAAACGAAACTATGCCGTTTTGTGCAACCACATAAGTTGCCGGAATGGGAAGTTCAAAACTCTGGTCGCCGTTTGCTGTTAACAGATCAATACCGAAATTTTTATAAATTTCCTGCATTTTATCTGTAAGCTTAAAAACAATCCCAAAATCCCTGGCCACCTTGTTGCCGACATCACTAAGGACCTCAAATTCCAAGGCCAGTTTTTCGGCTGTGGATAAAGAATTATCCGGCAGTTGGGGTGATATGGTCACCAGTTCTGCATCCAGGGATTTAATTTTCGGCAATGATTGCTGCAAAGACCGCAGCTCAAGATTACAAAACGGTCACCAGGCGCCTCGATAAAAACTTAAGACCATGGGCCCTTTAGACAATATATCTTCGGAAGAAACCATCTGCCCTGCTACATTGGGGAGAATAAAGGGAGGTGCTTTGTCACCGGCCTGGCAGCTTGTTTTTTCAATACCTGATTGGGCCAGTCCTTGCACAAATTGTCCGATCTCTTCCAGTATCTCCCGTGGTATTTCCCGGCCCAGTTGCTGTTTCAAATCATTGAGTTGTTCTGTTAAGCCCATAATTACCTCTCTCTGTTTTGATTCATTGTTCCTGGATGGTCCTTCCAATTAAATACTTATCAAAGAGCTTCAGCGTGGTTATTATACTATATTAGGTCTTTGTTCGGTCTTTTGGTAATAATATTAAAATTTACCGTGGTATACAGCCTATGCAAATGGTCTGGTTCATGACAATGATTGTTTTTACTGTCGCTTTTTTCCTTATCTTTTTAGCAGTATATTTCTTCAGGCCGAAAAGGGACGATAAAATTATACCTGTTAACCTTGAAAGGGAACTTATCGATCCTGAAGAAATCTCTCTTCCCAACAGGGTGGAACCAAACTGGCCTGCAACCATTAAAACATCTTCCGGGAAAACTGCTGAAGCCGTTATCACAAGTATTACGCATGGCAGCGGATTTATAACAAGTACCATGAAGCTGGCCATCGGTGAAAAATTTCAACTCACCATCCATTTGCCAGGCCGATCTCCCCTGCAGTTAAGAGCTGAGGTTACCTGGTCCAATTTGCACCTGCCGGTTGAAAAAGTGGTAAACCAGGGCATGGGCATCCGCTTCATTGAGGCTGGTGAAGATGCAGTCTGCCTCATCAACGATACAATTGCTCAACATGCAATGGCTGTTAAATCTGAAGAGGTTGCTCCATCATAAACGCGGTATTTTGTATAATTACCTGATTACCCTGGAGGCCATTTTAAAGAACGTCCAGCCAGAAGATGGAAATGTATATGCATGACTAACTGCCCGGCGCCGACACCGTTGTTAAGCACCAAACGGTAACCATCTGGAACCCCTTCCTTTTCAGCAACCTTATGGGCTACAAAAATCAGGTGCCCTAAAAGCTCCTGGTCGGAAACCTCCGCGTCATTTAATTGCTCCAGCGGTTTTTTAGGAATTATAAGAATATGGACCGGAGCCTGTGGATTGACGTCCCTGAATGCAAGGCTTGAATCATCTTCATAGACAATATCTGCTGGAATTTCCTTGTTGATAATCTTTGTAAAAATCGTATCTGACATATCTCTCTACCCTCCTGTTTTTTATCCTTTAGCTCTACTCAAGATATATATGCAATCCTGATTCTTTGCAAGGCATCATCAAAACCTTTATTAAAAAATATTGAGCTTTTTACCTGAACGATATAATTGCCATTCTCTTACAGAATAAAGGGGTACAACTTTGTCATACACGTTATTTGACTTCTCCTTCAGCTTCTTTTATTTCCAGGTGCCTGACAATCTCATTGTTATTTGACCCGACACCCATATTTCAGGTACACTGGCATTATTTAAAAATTCCTCTTTCGTTAGAATCTTTCATTTCATAACATTTTTGGAGGGGCTATGAATACATTATTTGACCAGACAGCGATTAACGGTATGACCTTGA
>JBDLJI010000355.1:0-2310 GCA_039714455.1 Thermodesulfobacteriota bacterium | reverse complement strand
GGAATTATAGCATAAAGTTATAAAATATACAACAAAAACAATATGTTAAATGTAAAATTATTGAGGGCCTTGGGGTTAATTCCCCGACAGGCTCCTAGACCGCATTATTCATAAGTTGCGCTAGAGTTTTATTGGGAAATATGCTACGGTGTCGCCCTCTGAATGGCGGAAGAAATATTAGAGCAAATGTTGACAGACTCGTAGATAAGCACCCTTTATGAAGTCATCAAATGTTGGTTTGCATAGAATTAATAAGATAGTATAAAAGTTATGGATCTTTTTTGTGAAAAATATAATGAGACTGTAGCTGCTGAAAAGGCTTACTGCAAGCGCCCAAAGGAATACTGTAAATTCAGGACACAATGTATAATTCATTTTATGGGTGAGGAAGAAAACGGCAGTAATGATTCCAAGGAGGTCTCGACCGAAGAGGATAATATGCTGACTTTACAATTTGACAAGGGAGACGGCCTGCTGCCGGCAATAGTTCAGGATCATGAGACGAAAGAAGTTCTCATGCTGGCCTATGTAAATGATCTGGCCTGGAAAAAAACACTTGAAACAGGCAAGGCACATTATTGGAGCCGCTCCAGAAACAAGCTGTGGTTAAAAGGGGAGACTTCAGGCCATGTACAGCTTATCAGAAAGATTCTTGTGGATTGTGACGAGGATACAATTGTTTACCAGGTGGAACAATTGGGGGGAGCTGCCTGCCATACCGGACACAGAAGCTGTTTTTTCAGGAAAGTATCAGAGAATAAATATGAAACAATAGATGAACCGGTATTTGATCCCGGGGAGGTATATAAGAAATGAATGTTTTGAAATTGGGAATTCCCAAAGGAAGTCTTGAAAAAGCAACTATTGAACTGTTTGAGAAATCCGGTTGGCGGATAAAACTTGCCAGCCGAAGCTATTTCCCTGAAATCGATGATGATGAGTTAGCCTGTTCAATATGTCGAGCCCAGGAGATGTCACGGTATGTCGAACAGGGGGTAATTGATGCCGGCATTACCGGCAAGGACTGGATCCTGGAAAACGAGTCAGATGTAGTAGTTGTGGATAATCTGGTCTATTCCAAGGTAAGTAAAAGACCAACCCGCTGGGTGGTTGCAGTTCCCGGTGATTCAGATATTAAGAAGCTGGAAGACCTTGAAGGCAAAAAAATAGCCACCGAACTTGTTGAGTATACCCGAAAATTTTTTGCTGAAAAAAATATCAATGTCGAAATCGAGTTTTCCTGGGGGGCAACAGAGGCAAAGGTTGTTTCAGGTTTGGCTGATGCCATTGTTGAAGTGACTGAAACGGAGAGTACTATCCGGGCGCACGGCTTGCGTATCATCTATGAGATGATGACTTCCAATACCCAGTTCATAGCCAATAAGAATGCCTGGGAGGATCCATGGAAAAGGGAAAAAATTGAAAATATTATTCTGCTTCTTCAGGGGGCGCTCAGGGCTGATAAAATAGTCGGACTGAAAATGAATATCCCCGCCGATAAACTGGATGATCTTATTTCCATGTTGCCGAGTATGAATGCCCCGACCATTGCCAATCTTTATAATACCGACTGGTATTCTGTTGAGACGGTTATTTCCGAACATCAGGTTCGTGAGTTGATACCAAAGCTCATTAAAAGTGGAGCTGAAGGCATAATTGAATATGGCCTGAACAAGGTCATTTGAAAAATTCAGATGACCCTGTCCGGCTTTTGGATATCCCAAGGTAATTGATCCCCGTGTCAATCATTGCAAAGCAGAGTTTTACCGATGTCAGTTTTCTGACAAGCGTGTTTGATCTCCAGCAGCTTCCAGCCCCGGATATGCCGGAGATAGCATTTGCCGGACGTTCCAATGTCGGCAAGTCAAGTCTTATAAACCGGCTCATCAAACGTAAGAATCTGGTTAAGACGAGTGCTAAGCCGGGAAAGACCCAAAGCCTCAATTTTTTTCTGCTGGATAATAGCATCTACCTTGTAGATCTTCCCGGGTATGGATATGCCAAAGTTTCGAAAAAAGTACAGGCTTCCTGGCAGATCCTGATAACCGGATACCTGGAATCAAGAGAAAATTTGAAATGTGTTATCGTCATTGTTGATCTGCGTCATGCCATGAAGATTGTTGATCTGCAGTTGGTGGATTGGCTTCGGAGCAATGGTGTGCCGTTTTTACTTGTCTATACCAAAGCTGATAAACTTTCTGCAAACCAGCGCAGTAAGAATGGTGCCATCCTTGATGCCGGCTTCGGGGTGTCATCTCCTGAAAGAGTACTGTTTTCAGCGAGAACAGGCATGGGCCGAGATGATCTTAT
>JBDLJI010000354.1:0-2337 GCA_039714455.1 Thermodesulfobacteriota bacterium | reverse complement strand
TCTCATCCATTCTGTTCCTATCAATATCCTGTATACCATCTTCTATGCCTTCAGACTATCACCATTCACTCTTGAATGCTGAAATGTTCATGAGAAATACGGGCTAGACCTCAATAGCAATACATCTTATCATGCCAGCTTCACAGGCAGTTTTCTGGCTATTGTAATCTCCCTTGGATTGACATCGGCCTGGTATGCAAGGACCATGACACCTTCTGATGCCACATTTGCAAGGGTTTCAGCATAAACCGGATCAATATGATGGGCCGGCATGAAGTAATCAGCATCTCCACGCTGCACACAAAAAAATACAGCAGCCATATGCCCCTGTTTTTTTAAAGCAGCAAGTTCATGCAAATGTTTAGTGCCTCGCGCTGTTACCGCATCGGGAAACATTGCGGCCCGGTTTTCTGCCAAAGAGCAGTTTTTTACTTCCATATAAATCCGTGTATCTTCTCTTTCCAATAGAAAATCCAACCGGGTGCCGGCTGATGTTTTAACCTCCTGGGTAATTGAATCCAGCCTGCCGAATTCTTTCACTACCTTTTCCTCCAGGGCTTCTCGCACAAGCTTATTAGTTCGTGATGTATTTACCCCCACCCATACAGAACCGGCCTGAACCAGTTCAAGGGTATGGGGATATTTACGTCCCGGATTATCAGACCTGGATATCATCACCGGACTGCCCGGCTCGCTGCAGCCCAGCATGGAACCGGTATTAGGACAATGAACCGTTAATGCCTTTTTATCCGTCAACTCTATGTCCGCCAGAAATCGCTTATACCGTTTGATCAATATCCCTGGCTGCAACTTTTGTTTAAACTGCATCTTGCAAAGTCATTTGTTTAAAATTCCTGGATGTTATTTTTTGTGATATATTGTTACCTTATAACACTCCGCTCTGTTTAAATAAAATCAAAGTAGCGGCTTATTTCAAATGAAAAGAATTCTCACAGTCTGCATAATTATTTTTTTCTTCTCCTGGTGGGGGGATATACGTCCCTTCTTTTTGCAGGACAGGTTACCCTGGAAATTTCCACAACAACAGGCAGCAGCGATGACTCCATTACTGCAAGTTTCAGGATTACCAATAAGGGAACAGAGCCTGCCGGCCAAGTATCGGTTCTTGGACAATTCCAAAATGAGCAGCGGTCTGTTTTTATTGCCGATCGTATAAACCCCGGACAATAGGCAGAGTCGGGGACCAGTTTCAAACTTCCCGGCAACCTTGACGGCACTTTTCCTCTCTATGTGACAGTTTCATACCAGCATGCTGATGGTATAAGTGCTTCAAGTGCTTCCCTGGCAAGTGTCACCACCGGTGCTCAAAAGGGGAAAAAACTGGCTATGCAGGCCTCCATCACTGCCCCCTTTGTCTTTTATATTCAGTCAATGATCTCACCTGCAAGCTCACAGCCTTTTCCGCAGTACAATTACACAACCATGGATTTCAACCGGGCCCGGAACTATTTGGAACTTTTCTATTTGTTTATAAAATTTTCTAATTGTCCCACTCTGCCGTTTGACAAAATTTCCACTTGGTTTATTGTCACGGAAAGAGGCATCCAATTGGCAACCAGCAAATCAATGGGATAAGGGAACTTTCAATGAAAACATACTATAAGGCAAACGGAAGAGAAATTCAGGCATTAAGGAAAAAGAAGAACCTGGAAATTGTAGATCTTGCCAGAAGGGCCGGTTACTTAACAAGAACTATTAAGAGGGCAGAAAACAGCCATAAAATGGAAATTACAACATTACGCAATATTGCAGGTGCACTTGAAGTTGATTTGGAGCAGATTGCAAATGATTTGCCCGCCCATTTACCAAAAGAAATTTATCCGTTTATTACCAGGCTGTCTAGAATAAACATTTCTAGCGACCTTACCAACCTGACAAAATATTACCTTCTCCATGAGGAAGACAGAGAAATGCTGCTGGAAAAATATTTCTTTTACCCCAGTGAAAAGCAGCACTACGAAAAAAAATACAAGGAAGATAAACAAATAAGGGAATTAGAATGGGAGGTATTATGTAATGTAAATTCTAACATTGCGGAGTTAATAGCTTCCACCATTTACAGCTGCCGTAAATACCTTGGCCTTGACTGGGACAGGGACCACCCGATGTACACTGATGACGGATTTCAGGGCGAGACAGCCAAAATAAACAGGCTCGGCCTGATAGCTGATAACATTGAAAAACTTGCGAAGGAAGAAATATTCTTACATGGTGGAGTCTATTCCAAGTACACCCATGCGGGTTCGAAAGAAAAAGAACCAGTGATTAAAAAATTCAAAGTTTTCCGGCTAGAGTTCAGCCGAAAAGCATCAAAAA
>JBDLJI010000353.1:0-2341 GCA_039714455.1 Thermodesulfobacteriota bacterium | reverse complement strand
TGGCTGCTCATGGTTTTTCATCGTCATCTGGGCTGACTTCCATGTCGTAGCCACCTGACGCAGTTGCGGCAGCATGAAAAAGAGTTGAAAGGACTGAATGTCAATGTTGTTGTGGTAACATTTGAAGCTGATTTTCTTGCCCGTTCCTATATGGAAGAAACAAAACTTACATGGCCCCTATTAGTGGATGCAGACAGGAAACTGTATAATGCATATGGTATGCTGTCTGCAGGATTTTGGGATATCTGGGGGCCCAAAACCTGGTGGGCGTATTTGAAGGAGATTTGCAAGGGTCGGCTTCCCCGGCAATCAACCGGTGATATAAGCCAAAGGGGAGGTGATGTCCTTATTGATCCTTCAGGAGTTGTCAGGTTCCATCATGTTGGTGAGGGACCGGCAGACCGCCCAGCAATAGATAACGTACTTTCCATAATCAAAGAACCTTTTGCTGCCCATGATTCATCATCCGATAATAATAACCGGGCAAATTAAATGCTATGATACCGCCGGCAATGAAATTCCATGTTCAGGAACCGGCCAGGATGCTGCAATAAGTTCAGGCTTTCCCTGGCCGTCACCGCGTTTTACCGTCCTGAATGACTTGGTTCACGACCATCTGACAGACCTGTACTGGACAAAAGATGTCAATTTGGCGGAATTTCCGCTTGCCTGGCAAGAAGCCTTTGATTTCATAAGGGAAATGAACACAGAGAAGCGTTTCGGCTTTGATGGCTGGCGACTGCCGAATCGCCGCGAACTCCAGAGCCTGATGAGTTATCAAACCAAAAAACCGGCCTTACCCGAGAACCACCCTTTCTCAAATTATTATCTTGGATGGTACTGGACTTCGACAACCTCAGCCGTCAACACAGCCTATGCCTGGTATATCCATCTTGAAGGGGCAAGAATGTTTTACGGCAGAAAGGATCAATACTGTTTCCTCTGGCCTGTTCGCGGCACCGGAAATTCTCTTCTTGCCGGAACGGGGCAGCAAAATTGTTATGATACAAAAGGAAAACGGATAGAATGCAGAAAAAGCGACCAGGATGGAGAGTTTCGGATAGGAGCAAAATGGCCTTCCCCTCGTTTTTCCATCAAAGATGGTGTGGTATTTGACTGCCTGACAAATCTTTATTGGCTGCAGGAGGTGGATATCATCGGTGTGCCGGTCAAGTGGGAGGAAGCGCTTGCCAGTGTGCACAAATTAAACGCCAAACAGTTTCTGGGCATTGAAAGGTGGCGTTTACCCAATATCAACGAGCTGGAATCGCTGGTGGATTGTTCACAACACTCACCTGCACTCCCGGCAAATCATCCTTTCAAAAAACTCCGGGATACGTATTGGTCATCTACCAGCAGCTTTTTTGAAACCGATTGGGCCTGGGCCTTGTACCTTGATAAGGGCGCCCGAGGCGTGGGATATAAGCCGGACAAGAATTTTTATATCTGGCCGTTATTTTCTTAGCAAAATGAACTCAAAGGAACCTGCCGATAGAGCAAAGAATAAGAACGTAAGTCATTACGAACCATCGGCCCGGCAAGAGAGAGCCTGCGGGTAGAACTTCTATCTGGACCACATCAAGATTCAGTAAACTTTTAGATCCTGACATTGTGGACGTGTTCATGTACCCAGGAGATCAACTCAAGGAACACATTGCAAAAATAATCATCTGAGCTTACTCTTGTCCAAAATAAATTTTAACTGAATACCCTCCCAGTGCATTGTGTTGTGAAGTTTTTGCGTCAACATAAAATACAATGCAACTACCAATGAGGGCTGAATTAAATTCTAATAACAAGTGGAGAATTATGTCTCGAAATAAGCTAATCATTACATTAATTGGTTTGCTAGTGAGTGTTTTCCTCTATGCATCCTGGGGGGGAGCTTCGGAGGTTGGAGGAGAATCAGTTGGCACAGATTGCCAGGCCACAATCGATGTCAAATGTGTAAAGTGTCACTACAAAACAAGGATATGTGATGCCCTTGGTACCAAAAGCAAGAGAAAATGGAAAAGAACGATTAAGTCTATGGTGGGGCATGGCGCCAAGCTTACTCAAGATGAACAAAAGAACGTAGTTGAATGCTTGAGCAGCCTGTCAAAGGGTTCTGATATCGTGTGTAAATAATTTTTACTGTGGAGAGCAAGAGATGGGTACATCTGCATTAATTCTGCTTATTCTATTGACCAAATCATTCTGACAGTTCCACTCTTTGTCACCATCTACAATAAACCGTAATAACGCTTTTTCTTTCTTTGACATTTTAACACTCCTTTGGGTTAAATCTTACCTCAGAGTGCCTCTTAATTCATGCCCTCAATCTGTCTCACATGCTCTGACG
>JBDLJI010000352.1:0-2346 GCA_039714455.1 Thermodesulfobacteriota bacterium | reverse complement strand
CGCCGCAATTTATTGTGCCTGCAAGGCGTAACTTTATAAGCATAGTGGTGCTATGTGAATGAAGTTGCAACGCAGCAGGCGCAATAAAGGGCAAGCAGGTAAGCGCAGACTCCGGGATGCGTCAGTTAAGAGTTGACGTGACATTAGTATTCGGAAAAACAACGAATGAAGCTCATTAAGAGATTGGAATATATATCTGCATCCCCATAAGCGGCCAGATAAACTGAACAGCGATCCAGGTGATCACCATAAGCAGAATACTGGCCGGGATACCATAGTAAAAGAATTCACCGGTGGAGAACTGTTTCGAAGTGTAAGCGATTGCATTGGGGGCCGCCCCTACCAGGAGCAGAAATGGCATGCCGGCCACAACCAGGGCGGAGAATACTATTACTTCGCCGGCCACACCAAGATATGGTGCGATGACCAGCGCTACCGGAAGGGAGATGGCTATTGCCGCCACGTTCATGATGAAGTTTGTCATAATCATAACGAAGAATGCCATGCCCAGAATAAAGATAATGGCCGGCGCGTTCTGGAACATGGTGAGCCAGTTAACGGCCATCCATTTGGCCGCGCCGGTTTCCCAGAGGCAGAAACCGATGGACATGGCTCCGGCAAAGAGCAGAATAATATTCCAGGGAATTTCTTCCAGGTCATCTATATCAAGGATGTTGACGATAAAGAACAGAATAGTTGAACAGAGGAGAATGCCGGTTTTATGAAGGTTCGTCATGGCTGGAATAAAAGACTTCCCTGATATGACAATAATTGTTGCGATTACAATGATTACGGCCAGGATTTCCTGAGTGGACCAGGCACCCAGTTCTTTGTACATTCTTTTGGCTTTATCCTTGAGGCCGGGGATGGATAATTTTTCCGGCTTACAGGTAAACATGAAAAATCCCCAAAGGAGAAAAGTCATTATCCAGCCGATGGGAGCCATGTAATAGGTAAGCTGGAAAAAGCTTATATCAACACCGGTGATGTCTCTGTAGAAACCGAGGGCCACGGCACCGCGGGCCGCTCCAAGCAGGGTTACGATACTGCCGGCACCGGCTACATAAGCCATGCCCATAAACAGCCCCTTGCCAAACTTGGTGGAACCTTCTTCGTCGGTATAGAGCGCATGAATGGCCATCAGCAGCGGGAACATGGTGGCCGCAACAGCAGTATGGGCCATGATATGGGTCAAGGCAGCGGTCAGCAGAAAACAGCCCAGGTATATCATGCTGGTTTTTTCACCGACAATGGAGAGCATTTTATAGGCGATCCGTTTCGTCAGGCCGGTTTTTGTAAACACCATGCCAATAACAATGGATCCAAAAATAAAAAGAACAGACGGATCCATGAAATCTGTAAAAGCAACCTTGGCCGGCCGGATAAAAAATAATGCCTGCAGCATGCCGATTGTCAGGCTGGTTATGCCAATGGGCACAACCTCAGACACCCACCATACGGCAGCAAGAAGAAAAACGGCAATGGCTCCTTTCCCTTCCTTGGTGAGGATAAAATGCTCACCAAGCGGGTCGACCGCATCAGGCCACATGGGTGAATAAAAAACAACTGCAAACAAGACTGCACCTGTCATCAAAAAGAGTATTCTCTTCCAATCAACGGGTGTTTTTTCAGCTGCTAGTCCCACTTCTGCATTTGAATTAGTCATGGCTCCTGACCTTTTTCTCCTTTTGAAATAATTATTACACCTGAATTATATTTTGCACCTGGCCGTGATGGTTTTGAATATTTCCTTCAGGCGGATGACTCCGATAATGTGGCCCTCATCCATAACGGGCAGGACAAGATTTTGTGTGTTTGTCATAATGGCCAGTGCCTTCAAAACCGGGTCGCTCCCTTTGACAATATGCTTTATTGGCGACATGAGGTCCTTGATAGGTATGTGAGACCATTTCCTGCACTCCACAAAGAAAGAATCTTCCCACAGGATTATCAGATCAAGAAATCCTGCTCCTTTCCCTTCAAAACCCTTAACTTTAGAGGCCTCTTTCAAGCGCGGGTCCAGGTTCAGTAATATATTCTGCAGCGTCACACGTCCACTGAGCTGATTCCGGTCATTCAAAATCAGAAGTTCAGCGTATCTTATGCGGCCATACTCTCCACATGTATAGGAAAGAAGGACCTCAACGGCATCATGGAGAGTCTGGTTTTCATTAAGGTGAGGAAAGTCCCCGAGTGGAATTACCAGGTCCCTTACAACCGGGTTGTCAGAAGCCATATGTTCTCTCCTTCTCAGATAATTGTTGTGGATATATACCCCGGCAACACCTAACCCGGGTTTCTCACAAGCCGGGTAGAAGACGCACCTCTACTGTCCCGGATAGTTAC
>JBDLJI010000351.1:0-2401 GCA_039714455.1 Thermodesulfobacteriota bacterium | reverse complement strand
TGGGCTGATGGCAAATACAAAGCCTCACATGGTTCGAATGTCAGGGATAACGGCATAACTACGCAGCTTAACTGCACAGAATGCCATGGTGATGATGTCCCTGAACCGATCACCTGATAATCAACATCGTCATATTCAAAAGAAAAGGCGGGATATATAAAATCCCGCCTTTTCTTGTTATGAATATTATTAATCCCCCGCCTACATTGCCGGGCGATAAAGAGCTTCACATTGGGAATTGATGTTAACCCACATTTCTCACGAACATTTCAGCATTTAATAGTGGATTGTGAGAAACTCGGTTTCAGGACAGGGAACCCTCAAGTTTCAACAAGTTTATTCTGGATTGCAAAGCGTGAGAGTTCCGCATTATTGCGCAGGTTCAATTTCTTCAATAACCTTGAACGATAGGTATCGACAGTTTTTGTGCTGATCCCATAGGCCGAGGCAATTTCATGATTGGTATGCCCCATTGCAAGGCGTCTGAGTACCTGGAGTTCTCTATTGGAAAGTGAATCCAGCGTAGATTTCCCGCTCGCTCCTTTGGCTACCCTGAGGGCAAGTGCCTCACTGGCCTCAGCGGTGAGGTAAGGGACACCACCTAAAACCTGGTGAATAGCCTTTACAATATGTTCCGGGGCAGAACGTTTAGTGACATACCCCATAGCCCCTGCCTCAATGGCCCGCACCACATATTGCTCCTCCTCATGCATAGTCAATATGATAATGGGCAGATCCGGAAGATATATTTTAAGCTGGCTGATCACCTCCAGTCCGTCAAGGCCAGGCATTGATATATCGACAACCGCAACATCCGGAGATTTTTCACGGGCTAACTGGATTGCGGCTTTACCGTCATTAGCCTCAGCAATAACCTCAATATCATCACTCTCCTCAATGATACGGCGCAGGCCGGCCCGTACTATCAAATGGTCATCCGCAAGCAGCACCTTTATCATCAAGTCACCTTTGACTCTTTTTCTATCGGGACTTTGAGCAGTACATGGCACCCTTTACCCTGCTCTGACATGACTTGCAAATTTCCACCGGCCAGTGCGGCTCTCTCCCGCATACCGGCGATACCAGTTCCTTCTGTCTCGGCAAGACCGTTCGTATCAAAGCCCTTGCCATCATCCCTGACCGAGAGGCTTAACATATTTTTTTCTGCTCTAAGCACCACTGATACCCGGTTTGCCTCTGCATATCTGGCAACATTTGTCATAGCCTCCTGGCAAATCCTGTATGCAGCGGTTGCCACAGTTTCATTGACTTCAGGAACATTTTCATGTTCAAAGATGCAGGTAATGGAGCTGCGGTTCTCAAAATCGCTGGTCAACCATTCCAATGCATCAACAAGACCAAGATCATCGAGTACCCCGGGGCGCAGTCTTATGGCGATGGAGCGGACATCTTTAATGGTTTTATCGATTAAGGTGCACATTGTCAAGGCACGCTCACCAATGTCAGGGTCACTTTCTTTCAAGCGCTTCTGCATCCAGACAGCATCCATTCTCAGGGCGGTCAATACCTGGCCCAGTTCATCATGAAGTCCCCTGGCTATTGCCGCACGCTCTTTTTCCTGATTGGCCATTATTCTGCCTGAAAGTCGGCGTAATTGGTCCTGTGCTTTCTTGACTGCAGTTATGTCAGTGGATATGCCACACACCCCGTTCACAACACCAGCTTCATCATATACCGGAAACTTGACCGACAGGTAAGTATGCACCTCATCGTTATGGACGACTCTTTCTTCCGCTTGTAGGGATTTCCCTTCTTCCAGAACTTTGAGATCATTTTTGCGGAATTGATCTGCAATCTCAGCAGATACTATTTCATAATCGGTTTTTCCTCGAACTTCCTCGTTGTTGACCCCAAACAACTCTTCAAAACGGGAATTCACCAGGATATATCTACCCTCTCTATCCTTAACGTACACTACATCCGGTGTGTATTTGAGGATGTTGGTAATCTCCTTCGTGCGTATGCTTACCTGTTTTTCCAGATCCTTGGAATAGTTGGAAAGTTCCTCCTTGGCCTGTCGAAGGGCCTCTACAGCCCTGTTCCTTTCCGTAACGTCAATGGACACGGCAAGTGTCCTGATGATATCACCTTTTTCATCACGGTCACCGATGGCAGAGAGAAGAATGTCAATTATCTGGTCATCCTTTTTGATAATCTGATAAGGAATATCCATGCAGTATCCATTTTTAAAGAACTCAGGAAAAACAACCTGCTCTGCATACTTTTTCGATTTTTCCGTAAAAAAATCCGTCAAATTTCTGCCGATAACCTCCTGCTCGCTGTAACCGAGCATCTCACTCCAGTAGTTACTGACACTGACAATCTGGCCATCCCGGTTAATGGAATGAAGCATGGCCGGTGTGTTGTGATATAAAGACCG
>JBDLJI010000350.1:0-2411 GCA_039714455.1 Thermodesulfobacteriota bacterium | reverse complement strand
TCTTTTATTTGCCACCTCCTTTTTTCATCTGACCCTGCTTGTTGCCTCAGTAAACATGAAACATTGCCCTTTTAGTTCATAGGTAAAAATACCTAACCAGGACAGATATATTACTTATGCAAACTAATTTCAAGCCCTCTTGTTAATTTAATTGCAAAAAGGGTGAATTGGGAAGGGCTAGAGATAGGGAGAAAACAGGCGGAAGAACCTGTTGCGCAGCTTAACAAGAATGTTTCTTGAAAGAACTTCCTCCAAAGTCAGTTCGCTGGCAGTGGATTTTTTTTCCTGTATGATCGTCTCCACTCTTTCGGCCAACCGGAAGTCGTAACATTCCATATTGAACTCGAAATTAAGCGCCAGGCTCCGCGAGTCCCAGTTAGCCGAACCCAACAGTACCCACGAATGATCTACTACCATTATCTTGGAATGGTCAAAGGGCGGCCGGGTCAGGAATATCCTGCATCCTTGCCTCAGCAGTTCTTCCAGTCCGGCGTCTGAAGCCCATTTCACCATCCTGAGATTGGAGCTGGCGGGCAGGAGTATCTCCACCTCCAGGCCACGGAGTGCGGCAATGCGCAGGGCCGAAACCAGCTCAGCATCGGGCAGAAAATATGGGGTAACGATACGAATCGACTCCTGGGCCGCAGCCAGTGCCGCCAGGATGACCATACGCAGCTTGTCAAAATCCTCGTCCGGTCCGTCTGATATGCCACGCGCCACTCCATCACCCTGGGTAATAAGGTGCGGATACCATTTTTCACCTTCTAATATCTCCCGGGTAGTAAACGACCAGTCTTCGGCAAAGGAGCGCTGCAATTCAGCCACCACAGGTCCCTCTATAAAAAAGTGAATATCCTGAACCGGATGGCTGGGGTCGTCGGCAAGACAATTGCCATCCCTGATATTCATACCGCCTGTAAAACCGACCCTGCCATCAATCACCAGTATTTTACGATGGTTACGCAGGTTGAAATACTGAAAATGCCAGGGCAGGATTGTCCGCATAAACTCGGCCGCATCAAGACCCTCCCTGCGCAGCCTCCGGGTCATCGGCCGGAAGGAATAGCGTGCCCCGACGCCGTCAATAAGCACCTTGACTTCTAAACCTCGCTCCTTCGCATCCTTAAGTGCAACCTTAAACCTGCTGCCCCATGAATCATTGTCAAAGATATAGCTGCAAAACGTAATGGAATGCTGTGCCTCCGTGATACAAGACAGCATGCGCGGAAAAGCCTGGTCCCCATTGACCAGCGGCGTGACCCTGTTGCCCTGGATCAGGGGTTGACGGGTCAGTTTTTCCGTCATTTTGCTCAACTGCACCAAGCCGCTTTTGTCATCACTGCCGAAAATCTGCTCGATAAAGGCAGGGGCTACTGTCGCCTTCTTATCCGGCAGAAGCACTGTCTGCTTATCAACTAAACGCAGCCTGGCACGCCGTTTTATCCGATTCACCCCGAACATCCAGTACAGGCAGACCCCCAGAACCGGCGCGAACCAGACGAGGCCAAGCCAGCCTGCTGCCGCCCTGGTATTCCGCTTTTTTAAAAGGATATGTACAGCGGTGGCCAGGATTACACAAAAGGTAGCCAGTGTTACCAGGTACGGCCAGGTTGTATTAAACAGCTCAGTGGCATTCATGGATCAGTTCTGGTTCCAGGTGTTTGCTTAAAGTTTTTTCTTCTTAAAGTCGGCATAGGTCAGTTGGGAATGAAAGATATAGAAAAAATTTCGTTCATTCAACAGGTTAATGCAGTATACTTATTATTATTACTCTATTATCTCGCGTTGGGATGAATTTTTTTAAAGAACTCGCCTTAAGCACTTCCTTTCCTGTATGTCTTAACCTGCTGCCTCACTATACGGCTGCGGGAAAGCCACACGATTCCCTCATGAATTGTGTGGAGGAAGCATTGGATGATGGCCGCATATGCAGCTTTTTTCTTTCCGATCACCCTGCACATCCTCAGAAAACACCATCACTGCAACTGGCAGAGGATATTCTTGCTGCCGGAGGTGAACCCATTATTTCTCTGGCATTAACCTTTTACGATAAAAACACTGTTATAGAAAAGCTGCAGCAATATTGCCAAATGGGTGTCGAGCAGTTCCTGTTTGTCTCGGGTGAATACCCGGCAATGCCTGATAGCAAACAAACAAAACCCGTTTTTGATCTTGACTGTGTGCAACTGCTCATGCTGCTGGATGAGTTGGGAATTTCTGCAGGCCTCAAAAAATCCCCTGAGTCCCCGAATGTTACTGGTGAGACTCAAAATATTGTCAAAGGGTGTGCTGTCTCTCCTTTCAAGTCACTTGAGAGCGAACAGGTGTGGCAATATGAAAAACTCAAACGAAAAATAGAAATGGGCGCTGATTTTGTTATGACACAGTTGGGATATGACATGCGCAAGTTT
>JBDLJI010000349.1:0-2418 GCA_039714455.1 Thermodesulfobacteriota bacterium | reverse complement strand
GGCCGTCGTCATCGGTCCAGGTATAGGCACAGCGGCAGAAACTGCGGAGCTTATAGAAAAACTCTATTGTGAGATAGAAGCACCTATGCTCGTTGATGCTGATGGCCTCAATATTCTTGCAGCTGACACATCACTGCTCAAAAAAGCACCAGGTCAGCGTATCCTGACACCTCACCCCGGAGAAATGGCCCGGCTCACCGGGTTGACAACCTCAGTCATCCTGAAGAACCGCTTTGAAATAACACGCGAATTTGCAATGAAACATAATGTGTATGTTGTTTTGAAAGGTGCAGATACCCTTGTGTGTGACCCCAAGGGCAATATGGCGATAAACCCGACCGGAAATGGAGGCATGGCGGCCGGCGGTATGGGTGATGTCCTTGCCGGTTTAATCGGTGGCTTTCTGGTCCAGGGCCTTTCTCCATGGCAGGCCTGCTGCCTTGGTGTATACTGCCATGGTCTGGCAGGAGACCGTCTGGCAGAAGAAACTTCTGCCGGCTATCTGGCTTCGGAATTAGCGGATCAAATACCTTTTATATTAGAAAATTTAAGAGTTTGACTCTATAATGCCAACATGCAATAATTTTTTATGCATGTCAGATTTATAAACTAAAAATCATCAGGAGATACTATCCATGCTGACAGCAAAAGATATAATGACATCAGAAGTGATCACAGTCCAGATGCAGACCACTGTTAACGAGCTTGCAGAAATCCTCTGGAAGAACAGGATCAGCGGTGCTCCTGTTCTTGACGATGACGGCAAGGTGGTCTCAGTGGTTACGGAAAACGATCTCATCGACCAATCCAAAAAATTTCATATTCCCACAATGATCAGCCTGCTCGACTCGGTAATCTTTCTCGAAAGCTCGAAAAAAACCGAGAAAGCGATAAAAAAAATGGCTGGCAATACAGTTCAGGACATCTGCTCCAAGGAGCTGGTATCTGTTCCCGAGGAGACCCGACTGGACGAAATTGCAACCATCATGGCGAACAAAAAAGTGCATACCCTGCCGGTTATACATGATGAAAAACTGGTCGGAGTTATCGGCAAAAGCGATATCATCCGCTCGATGGCCAACAGATGATCGACTACCTGATACATTTTTTTACCTATAATAAAATTTACCTTTTCACCGGGGTGGTATTATTCCTTCTGGTTATTATCCCCACTAAAGAAAAAATCTCCCACAAAACAAAAAAGACCCTGTATGTATTTATAGTCATATGGATAATTTGCTTTGCATATAGAGTTAATACCGGAAATGACATTACCCACCTGTTTAACAGCAGCGATGATTTCGAGGATGAAAGCCAGTCCACTGCAATAAAGAAAGGACCATTTAGTAAGTACTATTCAAATGACGCCGGCAGGAAGTCAAAAAACTAGGAGACGTTTAATAGCAATTTTATATTAAATCTGCGGCTAAAAATTATTCTTTTCTAAGTCTTGATCACTAAAAAAGCTTCATCTGCTTTGCCCCTGACTTTTTTTTCCTTGGCCTTTTCTGTTTAATTTGTTCGCAAAGGGATTCGGGAATTTCGCTGACAAAACGAGAAACAGGCCTGCTCTGGTAACTGCCGAAAATCGGTCTGGTTACAGAAGAGGTCAATATGAGAGAATCCTGGGCTCTGGTCATTCCAACGTAAAAAAGTCGCCGCTCCTCATGAATTGAGGCTGTAGCCGTGATATCAGCAGCGTTTCTTTTCTCATCTCCATGCAAACGGCAAGGAAATATCCCCTCCTCCATTCCGGTTATAAATACAACCGGAAATTCCAGACCTTTAGCTCCATGCAGGGTCATAAGCGCTACGGCTTCGGCATTTTCATCATATACGGCTGCAGCTTCGTTTTTATGGAGATAGTCCGCAAATCCAGACAAATCAGAACCGAACGAACCGGCAAGCTCCAGAAACCGTATTGCATTTTTACTCTTTGCATTGACTCTCAGGTATTCCATGCTCTCCATAATCGGTCCCGAAATGCCTTTTTCTGAAACCTTCTTTCTAAAAGAAATCAAATTCTGCTGCAAATCATCAACTCTGTCCCTTAGGGTTTTCGGAAGATTAATCTCTGCTGCCAATGCAAAAAAATTTGAGAACCCCCCAAACGGCAATTGCTTTTCAAGAAGAATCAGGGTGCTCTCCCCTACTCCAGGGAAACTTCGCAGAAGTTCAAGATATACCTCTGCCTCTATAGCATCACGACCGGTTCCGGCTGCACGTATCCAGTAATACACAGGCCGTACTTCCCTGTGCATGAAAAAAGGCTTTACATTAACCATCTGGAAAGGAATGCCTCTACGCTCAAGAGCTTCCTGCAGGTATTGGGCCTGTTTGGTGAGGCGATAGAGCACGCTGAAATCCTTGAAACTTCTTCCTGATTCATGGGCACTTTCACTGGTGCGCCCGGAGTCG
>JBDLJI010000348.1:0-2427 GCA_039714455.1 Thermodesulfobacteriota bacterium | reverse complement strand
ATAGTGAATGGTGATAGTCTGAGGGCATAGAAGATGGTATACAGGATATTAACAGGAACAGAGTGTTTACGAATGGTGTAGATGAAAAAATATGCTGAATTGTTCGCACAAGGCAAGCCGATACATCCGTATAGCCTGCAGTGTAAGGCGGTAAGTTTATACCCTGCCTTTAAGGGTGCATACTAAAGTATAGCTCAACCCCCTTACACTTTGTCTATCCGCCGTCTCGACTTGTGAGAAACCCGGGTTAGCCTGGCAGCATAACTTGAAATTTTACTGTGAGAATTTACCAGACAAACCTGTCCTGTTTTCCTGTAACGAGGAAGACTACAAACTCATTGTAGATCAAGGTCAAATCTTTACCCAGGGCGGTAAAGGGGTATCCAGAGCATAGACCAGCAGGCGGAAGAATTCAGCCTCTTTCATGGTTATCTGTTTGTCATGGACAAGGCACTGGAAACTAGCTGTAATGAGTAACTGTTTTACTTTAGGACTGAGACTGGCTAAACGGTTCAGGATATCAGCGAGCCTGATATCCTTACACGCCTTTCTGTTCATATAGTGCAATGTAGAGCCGCGTCGGTTGAAGGTTGCTGCAGCTCCTGAAAAAGCCAGAGAGGCCTCATCACTTTCATGTCCCAGGTTTGCAAGAAGCGAAAGAATCCAGGAGATCTCCTCCGCTACGTCCTGGATGGAATCAATTTCAGTAATGGAGCGTTGCGGCGTAATAAAATTTCTTTCCAATCGCCTGACAATGACGTGCTGCAAGGTAAACTCAAACAAACTTACTCTCTTGTCAATCCTGACCAGGCTGCTGATATTCTCTTCAAACCTCCTGAACTGATCAAGAGACAGGGAACGCAGAGAGGGCATTGCCAAATCCATAAGGGGCAGCCTCGTCTCTTCCTCCAGGGACAACATTAACGGAAAAATGGACTGTGTTGCCTCGAACACTGCCTGGTCCGCTGCATTTTTCAATTGCTCCACCTGCTGGAAACGCACGGCTTCATCCGGATCAAGTAAAAGACCATAAATTACTGCCCGGGCCCCAAAAGGATCACTTGCAGCTTCACGCACCTGTGTTGGAAGCGAATCAAGCAGTTGGCGGGCATACTCCATGTGCTCCCTGAGAGGGGTGCCTATATCCCGGGTAATATTTTTCGGGTCAGCAGCCAGAATTGCCAGGGCAATCACAGCCGCTCCCTTTGGCATCTGTTGAAAAGGCTGCTTCACTTTCACACTGCTTTTGGCCTTAGCAATTCTTTCTTCATCTGGCTCATGGACCTGGCTTCTTAGAACTTTTGGATAATTGCCGTTAAATGCCGGTTCCAGCCTGGTTATTCTATCAGCCAGGGGAGGATGGGTTGAAAACAGACCGATCCAGCTGGCCTTAAGGCCGTTGCTGAAAAACATATGACTAATTTCTTCGGCCTTGTTGTGATCAACTACAGAACCTGCTGCCAGGCCCCCTATTTTTTTGAGTGCGCCCGCAAGTCCATATGGGTT
This sequence comes from Thermodesulfobacteriota bacterium, assembly GCA_039714455.1. Lineage (GTDB taxonomy): Bacteria > Desulfobacterota > Desulfobulbia > Desulfobulbales > BM004 > BM004. The sequence continues at coordinate 921 of JBDLJI010000348.1, read as the reverse complement.
TCTGGTAAACTGTACTGCTGAGGCATCGGCAAGATATTCACGCTGCCGTGAAACAGCACTTTTTATGAGCTTGCCGAATAGTACACCTATGTATCCCAGAAGCACCAGAGCCAGGCCAAAAAAGGCAGCTCCACCGCTGTTCTTGCTGTTGCGGCTCCGGCTTGAGCCACGCAGAATCGATCTGCCTATCAAGGCGATCAATAAAATCCCGTGAAGAAATCCAACAAGCTTCAGATCAAGCCACATGTCTCCATTTAATATATGGCTGAACTCGTGGGCTACGACACCTTGCAACTCATCACGATTAAGGGTTTCAAGCGACCCCCTGGTAATGCCGATTACTGCATCATCCGGTCTGAATCCGGCTGCAAAGGCATTAATGGACTTTTCTTTTTCCATGAGGTAGACAGGGGGCACCGGCACTCCCGAGGCAATGGCCATTTCCTCAACAATATTCAGGAATCGCTTTTCAAGAAAATTGTTGGTGCTGACAGGGATAAGTTTTCCACCCAGCATTTCAGCCACCCTTGCGCCTCCAGACCTGAGTATGGAAATCTTGTAAAGAGAGCCACAAATGACAACAAGAAGGGTCACCGCTGATATTGAACCAAACAGCTCAAAGTCCCAGATAGGGGTTGGAGAAAACCGGCCGGTCTTGCTTTCCTGGTAGACGAAAAAAAATGCAACCGCCAGATAGATAGCGACAATGATAAAAAAGACTGCCAAAGCAAAATAGAAAAGCAGCAGGCTGGTTTTCTTGCGCGCGGCATCCTGGCTGGCAAAAAAATCCATGTGTATTTTGAATTAAAAGGAAACCTTAGGCGCTTCTCTTTCTGTCTCAACCTTTATTTCAAAAAGCTGCGCCTCTTTGAATCCAAAGGTACTGGCTACGAAATTATTAGGAAAGACCTCCCGTGCCGT
>JBDLJI010000347.1:0-2428 GCA_039714455.1 Thermodesulfobacteriota bacterium | reverse complement strand
CTGACAGATGCCTTCTGGATGTGAGGCATCCGCCCGGTTAATTCAACAGAAACGTTCTGCGCATTCTGAGCTTCAAGAACATGGGAGGCAAGTAACTTTCCATATTCCGGCAGGCTGGTGAATTGCTTATCATGCAAGGTTGTAATTGCCTGTTCAATCCTGGACATGTGAATACCGCGTCTGGTGGCAGGCAGGTTGACTAGAATTCTGGCAGTAAAGGGTATGTGGCCGCCTTTGTTGTCGGCAAGGCCCACCCAGACGGTTTTCCCTGAAATGCCTACCCTCTGCAATGGCATGGGGAAGGAGGGTGACTCTTCCGGCACATCAATGCAGGTTTCCAGCACAAGTCGGTGTTTTTTTTCGGGAATGAAGGTGCTCAAATAATTTTCTCCCGCAGCATTTGCAGATACCAATCCTGCACAGTTGACCATTGGTCCATATTTGCAGCAGTCCAGTCATAAAGCCTGCTGAAATGGTTGCGATGTGCAGCAGTTGCCCTTGGTTCGTTTTCAAGAACAGAAAACACTTGATTGATGATAGCAAGAAGTTTTTTCCTGTCACTTAAAAAACAGAGACTTCCTTTATGCAGCTTCCTTAAGGTTAAAGGAATCGGCCCTGCGTAACCAAAAGGAAATCGTGCTGAAAGTTTGAGAAAGAAGGTCCAGTCTTCGCCGCAGGCAACAGTATCGAAGCCGCCGACTGCCATAAAGGTTTTACGGCTGAGAGCGATGGAGGACGGAACCAGAAAGCACCAGCGTAACAATGCTTCAAAGCAATCTCCTTCCAGCCCTTCACCTTTATCCGGTATGAGAAAATCTCTACCGCTGATTTCATCGCTGGTTTTTGTTGTTCCGTAGGCAACCTGAAAGCCCCGGTTCAGGACATCGACGAGTTGTTGTATATGGCTTTCGAGCCAAAGATCATCCGAATCAAGGAACATGAGTATGTCCCCGTTTGATGCATCAACACCTGCATTGCGTGCTAAACCTGGACCTACGCCATTACGTTTGACCAGGAGGATTTCCGGGAACATGGATTTGATTTCAGCCCGGGTATGATCTGTTGAGCCGTCATCAACAACTATTATCTCTAAATCAGCACACTGTTGCTGTCTGATGCTTTCAATGGCTTCAAGCACCATACTGCAGCGGTTCCTGGTTGGGATAATGCAACTGATGTTCAATGGGTTACCTTTACATTCAAGTTAATTTAGTATCAATCCGGAAAGTCGTTGACCTTAATGATGTTTCAATAGAAAAATTAGTTTCCAATTCGGAAACTAATTTAACAGACAGGACTGGTATGACGCTACAAGGAATAATACTGGCTTTTTTCAGACGAGGTTCGTGTTTATCTCTTGACAAGCCAGGGCAAGCATTCTAACCATTGTGAAAGTAACCAAGGAGGGTGTAAATATATATGCTGACTGATCATCTGATAATAAGTCTTCTCATCATTCTGGCAGTAGCCTGGCCCATGGGAGCTCTCTTTGCACGTTTCGGGCTTCCGGTCATGCTCGGGCAGCTTTTAACAGGTCTGATGTTGGGGCCTGCGGTGTTGAATATCATCAGTCCTTCAGAGGGCATAACGTTTCTTGCCGATCTGGGAATATTTTTTGCCATGTTCTATGCCGGCATGGAGATGGACCCCAAGGAGCTGCTTGAGCATATATGGCCGTCACTTGCTGTGGCAGTCGGGGGCTTTGTCCTGCCTTTTGTCATGGGTTTTTTTATGGCAAGCGCATTTGGAGGAACCGTCTTCCAGTCGCTCTTTATCGGTATCGGCCTCTCCATTACGGCCATTGCGGTCCAAGCCGTTATTCTGCAGGAGATGCAGATACACAAGACCAGTATCGGTCATGTTATCATGGGAGCGGCAATTGCGGATGATATCATCTCCCTGATCGGGCTTTCCGTACTGCTTGGCCTGGTTCAGACTGGAACAGTAGAGACCGTCGGCATCCTTATCATCATTCTCAAGGTTGCAGCATTTTTTGGTTTTACCATCCTGGCCGGCCATTTTGTAATGCCTGTTTTTACCAGAAAATTAGATGACTACAATGCCAAGGGATTTACCTTTGCCATGATCGTAGCGCTGGTTATGGCAACTGCAGCTGAATTGGCCGGATTGCATACTGTCATAGGAGCTTTTCTGGCAGGCCAGTTTGTCCGCAAGGAGATAATGCATGAGAAGGTTTACAACGCCATAAGCGATAGATTCTACGGATTGAGCCATGGCTTTTTAATGCCTGTTTTTTTTGCTTCTTTAGCATTTCATATCCATTTTCAGTGGAATCTTTCTTTCCTTTTTTTCGTAACTGCTATCACCATTACTGCTATACTCGGCAAACTTGTTGGCTGCGGAATTGGTGCTTTATCATTCCGGTACAATATGCGGGAGTCCGCCATTATAGGTTTTGGCATGAACG
>JBDLJI010000346.1:0-2437 GCA_039714455.1 Thermodesulfobacteriota bacterium | reverse complement strand
TTTGGCGATATCCGGGTGGTGAATAAAAAAGGCGGCAAAAGCGATTTTTCCGATTCATTTAAAAAAGACATCAGGGCAGCGATCCTGGTGATGTCTGATTCCACCCATGCGGGAAAAAGAAAGGATAAATCCGGCAAAATAATTCAGGAGTTTCTTGCGGACAAACCCGTGCAGGTTGAATTTTATGAAGTGCTTCCCGATGACAGGGAAATAATAGCAGACAGGCTGCGCCGGCTGGTCGATGCTGAAAAGGTGAAACTCATTTTCACCACAGGCGGTACAGGCCTCGGGCCCCGGGATGTAACACCGGAGGCAACCCTGACAGTAATTGACCGTTCAGTGCCGGGGATTGTTGAGGCCATCAGGAGCCATGGCAAGGACCGTACGCCTTTTGCCATGCTCTCACGCGGTGAGGCAGGTGTGAGGGGCGGCAGTGTCATAATCAACCTGCCGGGCAGCTCCAAGGGTGCACTGGAAAGTTTGCAGGCACTTTTCCCCGGTCTCTTGCATATCTTTCCCATGATGCAGGGGAAAGGGCATGGAAAAATAAAAAAAGAGATAAAGAAATGATTTCAATTCAGGAGGCTTTGCAGATACTTGAGGGTAATCTGCCGGAACCAAGGATTGATACAGTTGATCTGTCAGAAGCCCATGGCAGATACCTGGCTGAATCCATCACAGCACCTGAACCTTCGCCCCGCTATACCAATTCAGCCATGGATGGTTATGCAGTATGCTGGTCAGATGTCATGGATGCGTCGCAGGAAAGCCCTGTTATGCTTAAGGTGATGGGAGAGAGCAGGGCAGGGCAGCCTTTTGACAGGGAAGTAAACAGAGATGAGGCGGTGCATATCAGCACCGGCGCCATGCTTCCTGATGGGGCGGACACTGTAGTCCGGGTTGAAGATACCCGTAAACCGGATGATGCAACAGTGGAAATCCTGGCAGTTCGTTGCCAGGGACAGGATGTCCGCTATGAAGGTGAAGAATTCAACTGCGGTGATGAACTGCTCTGCGCCGGCTCAAAACTTTCTGCACGCCAGCTTGCTCTTCTTTCTACAGTCGGTCATTACCAGGTAAAGGTCTTTTCTGCCCCGCGTGTCTCCATTCTCATCACCGGCTCTGAGTTGGCCTCCTCTGCGGATAAAGAAATTAAACCCTTTCAGATTCGCGATTCCAATTCAATTATGTTGAAATCAGTTTTGCAGGAGGCCGGTGCAACTGTGCATTCGTGTTCTAATGTTGAAGATGAACTGCAGGCAACAATTAATGCAATCGATAACGGTGTTTCACAGGGAGTGGATTTTATTCTCTGCTCCGGAGGTATATCTGTGGGCGATCATGACCATGTGAAGGAGGCTGCGGAAACGGTTGGATTCAAGGAGCTGTTCTGGAGGATCAGGCAGAAGCCCGGCAAACCGTTATTCGCAGCACAAAAGGACAATACATATCTTTTTGGTGTGCCGGGCAATCCGGTTTCTGCATTCATGTGTTTTACCCATTATATCCGGCCGCTTATTTTTACCATGCTCGGCCAGGAAATGTCATGGAAGAGCATAACTGCAATGGCGGGCGGAGAAATAGCCAATAATGGAAAACGAACAAATTTTATCCGGGTAAAAATAGATCAGCAGGAAGGACAATTACCCCGGATTATCGATATAAAGAAACAGGGATCACACATGTTGAGTTCAATTGTAAACGCTGATGGTTATATTATCGTTGCGCCTGGTGCAACAGTTAATCCTGGCGAGGTTATAAATGTTTTTTTGTTTTAATGGAGGAATGTAATGGCCTATGTAGAGGCAGTCTGTTCGAGTCATAAAAAAGGAATTGTCAAGAAAGAGCTGGATAAGGTTACACTTCGTGAAAATTGGGGTCTGGAAGGCGATGCCCATGCCGGAGAATGGCATAGGCAGGTTTCTCTGCTTGCCGGGGAGTCTATTGATGGCGTCAAAGATACTCTACCGACTCTCAAGAATGGAGCTTTTGCAGAGAATATTATAACCCGGGGTATTGATCTGACTACGTTGAATATAGGGGACCGTCTGCGGATAGGTGCTGAGGTTGTTCTGGAGATTACCCAGATCGGCAAGGAATGCCATAACAGCGGCTGTGCCATAAAGAAGGCAACCGGTGACTGCATCATGCCTAAAGAGGGTCTTTTTGCCAGGGTTATACAGGGAGGAGAAATGTCAAAGGAACAGACAATTACAGTTTTACACGACACCATCATTGAGATTGAGTAAATGGAACAGCAGGATTTGATGGTGAGAAACCCGGGTTAGAGTTTGAAGTCCTGGGGAGTAATCCCATGTTTTTTCATGAGATTATAGAGGTCAGCCCTGTATTTTCCGGCTAATTCTGCAGCTTTGCTGACGTTGCCGCCGGTGATTTCAAGAAGGTTCTGGAGATATTTTTTTTCAAATATGGCGCG
>JBDLJI010000345.1:0-2453 GCA_039714455.1 Thermodesulfobacteriota bacterium | reverse complement strand
ATGACGCAGGGCGGTAATCGGGTCCATCCGAGCTGCTTTCAATGCAGGCTGCAAACTACCGAGCACTGCTATACCAATAACGATCAGCACTACAGTTATTACGTCTGCAGAGTCTATTGTGGGCGCTAACTGCAAACCGGTCTGGCGGCCGAAGTCAAAGGTTATCTTGGAGGCGTTCATCCCGGCAATGGCGACCAGACTGATGATGGTGCCGGCAAGCGTCCCTAATATGCCAAGCAAAAAACCTTCGGTGATAAACAGAGCAAGAATTTTACCGGGCCTGGTGCCAATGGCTGCGATTGTACCTATTTCGTTGACCCGTTCATAAACAGCCATGATCATAACATTCATGATACTGACCAGTACAATGGCAACCAGCATGATCTTGATAAACAGAGTCATAAGATCAATCATCTTGGCAATATTGTAAAAGGGTGAAAGTTTTTCCCAGGTGTGGATCTCGAATACCGGTTTTCCTTCCTTATTGGTCATAGAGCCGAGTTTTTCCTGCAGGCTGGATAATACCGCACCCATCTGGTCGATATTTTTCAACCGAATGGCGATCTCGCTCACTTCCATTTCCTGTATCCTGAGAAGTTCCCTGGCATCTTCCATATGCATAATGCCATCCCGTCCCCCCGGACCCGTAATACCTTCAAGTATTCCTCTGACTACAAAAGACTGGCCATTAACAGAACCGTCCTTATTGTTGGCCACCAGGACGATAGTGTCACCAACCTTAACCTGCATACCCTTGGCAATTAACTCGGGCAGCAGAATCTCTCCTTTGGCAAGCAGGCCTTCTTTATCGCCCTTGATAACCCGGTCAGCGAGCAATGGCATTGACTGCAATTCCCGGTCAGGGGTAACCGCATTAAGCCTTATATTGGTGGTTTCAGCGTAGTTGCTGAACATGGCCCCTAATTTTATACGCATGGTATAAGATTCTACGGCTTCTTCTGCTGCCAGAATTTCTTCCACCTTATTCAGCTGTTTCTGGCTGAGATTTTTATTGAGCGGCAGGCTGTCAATGGATGCCAGGTAGCCCTTGCGGTGAATTTGCAGATGTCCAAGCATGGAATCGGTGATCTGACCGATCATCATTGCTTTGAATGATCCTGACACTGAAACAAATAACAGGACTGCCACAACGCCCAGGGTAATGAGTATGGAGGTCAGAACAGTACGACGCCGATAACGGGACAGGTTCTTAGCTGCGATTTTCAATATATTAAGCATGGTATCCTCCATTTTCGTTGATATTTCTCTGGAGTTTGCCGTCCTCTATGGTAAAAATGATCTCCGCACTTTTGACTACCTTCGGGTCATGTGTAGAAAAAATAAAGGTGGTCTGGAATTCATCGCGCATCTGTTTCATCATGTCAATAACCCTGTTGGCTGTTTCCCTGTCAAGATTGGCGGTGGGCTCATCTGCCAACACGAGCTTGGCATTTGTTATTAAGGCCCGTGCTACTGCTACCCTTTGTTTCTGGCCGCCTGATATCTGGCTGGGATATTTAGCCGCTTGTTCGGCCATGCCCACTGCCTCGAGAAGTGCGAACACTCTTTTTTTTCTCTCCTGGGCAGGTATTTTTTGTACCATCAGTAAGGGGTATTCAATATTTTCATATACCGTCAAGACCGGGATGAGATTAAAATCCTGGAAGACAAAACCAATGGTGTTGCCGCGAAAATCAGCTGCCATGTTCCGGTCAAGTTTCGTAATATCCTGCCCGGCTACTGTCAGCTGGCCGGATGTGGGAGGATCCAGGCAGCCTATCATGTTTAATAAGGTACTTTTGCCGCTTCCTGAAGGTCCGATAAATGACACAAATGATGCAGGTTCAATTATCAGATCAACTCCCCGAATAGCCTTGATCTCAATATCACCTGAAACATAGGTCTTTTCCAATTGTTTTGCTTCTATGAGAGACATAAAGCCCTCCTTCAATCTATTGTCTTTAATATTTATAGGTTAATCCAGTCTAATACTTCACTCTTGCCCGGCACCTTGCCGACACATTTTATCTCTCCATCTATTACCACTGCCGGGGTAGAGAATACTCCCATATTGGCAATCTTTTGAAAGTCGGAGATCTTCTCCACCGAGGCTTCGATTCCAGCCTCCTGAAGAGTAATTTTGACAATTTTTTCAGCCTCTGTGCATTTCGGACAACCTGGCCCTAAAACTAAAATATTCATACGTCGCTCCTCTGATTCATATTGAAATATAAAGTTAGTGTCTGTCAAGAAACGAGAATTTTTGTTCGAGATCAAGGCATGTGAAAAATTTTACCGCAGGCATATGGTTAATATTCCGAGGATAAAATTTTGAGCATAACACAGAGATCGGGCAAAAATACCGTTTCCGTATGGACAGTAGTTAAATTATCATATTAAATAGATAACCGACTAAAAGAATGCCAATGCCGACAACCCCAATGAATGTGGCG
>JBDLJI010000344.1:0-2469 GCA_039714455.1 Thermodesulfobacteriota bacterium | reverse complement strand
AATTGACAGTCCTGAAAAAACAATCAGCATGCCCATGATGCTGAAAGTTATATAGTTGTGACCGTTTTCGAACAGATTGGCCCAGCTTATGTTGCTTAATGAAAAATCCATTATGAAATTTCTGTGATGCGTTAAGTTATTACTATTGTATTATATTGCCTGACTCAATATCATAACATGAAGAGTAAGTCAAAAAATGTTGTATTTATAAAAGAACTGAACCTGTCCAGCGCCACAGTGCAATCCTGACAATTTATCGGGATATAGGTGTTCGTACCCAAAGCCATTTTCAGGATTGGTTGAGTTAAAAGTTCGCAAAAACATGCCAAAATGCGAAGTTTATAGTATCATAATATATTGTTATCGCACTTCAATTATGAAGTTCGTCCGGAACTGGACGGTAACCCTGTTTGGGGTGAGAGGTATGTGAAATCCGGCTTTATTTCAACAAAAGGTATGCTCTTATGTCTGAGAGACATGATGAACCAAGTGTAAAATCCCCCGCTATTTTTGATAGGTTGACCAAGGGGGAATTCAGGCAGGCCTGGGACGGCATTATCGGTATGGCCAGAAAAGCCCTGGCCAAAAGAGAAGGAATGGGGCCACGCCGTGAAGACAGGGATCATTTGTATGGTCTCATCCACGATTGCATTTATGCCAAGGGGGGTGATGTTACAGCCCGGGCCAGGACAGTAGAGCTTGGCACACTTTACCTTCATCTCTCAAAGGAGGGGCGTGAAACATTTCATGACATTCTTTCCCATGATTTTGATATTGACCGGCAGGTGTTGAAAGAAAAGATCAGGAAGCTGGAAGAGGCTCAGAGCCAGAAAGAAGCTATTGATGCAGAAATTGGCCTGAAAAAAGCTCTCTCCCCCCCAAGAATAATTCTCCTGAAGCAGTTCTCGTCTTTGCCAAACGGCTTGAAACTGTTGATCGATATGCGCTCTAACCTGCTGTCAAAAGTCAAGGAGGATCAGAGGTTATATAAACTTTCCATAGATATTAAGGAAATACTTGGAGCATGGTTCGATATCGGGCTGCTTGACCTGCAGGAGATTACCTGGAACTCACCGGCGGCACTGCTGGAAAAGCTGATTGAATATGAGGCGGTCCATGAAATTCGTTCATGGAATGATCTGCGAAGCAGGCTGGATTCAGACCGGCTGTGTTTTGCCTTTTTTCATAATAAGATGTTGTCGGAACCTTTGATTTTTGTGGAAGTGGCCCTGGTTAATAAATTAAGCACCAATATACAGGATTTGCTCAATAAGGAAGATGAGAAAATTGAGCCGCACCATGCCACCACTGCCATTTTTTATTCAATCTCCAATACTCAGCCCGGCCTGGCAGGCATAAGCCTTGGCAATTTTCTTATAAAAACCGTGGTGCAGGAACTCTCCGCTGAATTCAGCGGGATAAAGCATTTTGCCACGCTTTCACCGGTGCCGGGTTTTAGAAATTGGTTGGCTCCCAGGCTTGCCAAAGGAGATGAGGATGTGTTGCGGCCTAGAGAGATTGGCATCCTGAGAGAACATTTTACGTGTGAAAATGTGGCGCTTAAGTTGGGTGAAGTCCTGACCGATGAGTGGAGCGAGAATAATGAAATTACAGATATTGTCAAGCCCGTTCTTCAGAGGCTCTGTGCGCAGTATCTGCTTGAAGAGCGGAGAGGGAGCAGAGCTCTGGACCCAGTTGCCAATTTTCATCTCTCAAACGGAGCCCGGCTGGAAGGGATAAACTGGCTTGCCGACCTTTCGAAAAAGGGCATGAGCCGCTCTTATGGCTTTATGGTTAACTATTATTACAAGCTTTCGGATATTGAAAAGAATCACGAGGAATATGTGACCAAGACCCATATCGTTGCAAGCCGGGGTGTGAGGGCGCTTCTTAAGTGACCCACAAATTCAGTAATTTCGTTGCTGTTCGGCTGTATGAAATTGTTGGATTATATTTTTTAATAATAATTTCGAAACAAAAGAGCACAGGAGTAAATTCCTGGTAAAGGCCCAAGTGATGGCTTTTAAGATTAGATAAGTTCAACTCTGAAAGTTATTATTTTCAGCGGACAACTTAACTTGTAGTCCAGAAGTATAGAGTCAACATTGCGGCAAGGTATGTTGACCTTGCCCAAGTATCAAAATTAAACAATCCTGAATGTTATGTTTAAAATTTTGGAAGGTGGGATGTTAAACACTCGTTGCAGCTATTTGAATTTAAATAAGGCTGAACATAAGACACAGTATTAGTTGCTACTGATACTTCATATGACATCTCTTAAATATTTATTCAAAGAACGTGCGAATCCTTCTAGCCCAGGGAATAGTGTTGCTGCGTTAATATTCATTGAGTCTAAATCAAGAAGTGCCGTGTTGTGAATATTAATTGGCAAATTAATTTTTATTACACCTTCTTCAAAACAATCTTTAGGACGCACATCCTCAATTTTTTTTGATCGTAAATTAGTTG
>JBDLJI010000343.1:0-2490 GCA_039714455.1 Thermodesulfobacteriota bacterium | reverse complement strand
ATATCGCGTACATAGCTTTCGCCGCAGCAGAACGGGCAGCCTGACACCCCTATCTTGACCTTGGCGGGCAGTTGGTAGCCGTAAAAAAAGGTTTCTATGTCCAGCCCCAGGCCAAGTGAGTCCTGCCGGCCATAGGTGCACACCGCAGTCCCGGGACACGCCTGTACGTAATGAAGGCATAGTTCGATAGCACGGCCGACATCCATCTGCAGGGCATCCCATACGGGATTGATGTCTTCCTTTTTGATGCCAACCAGGGCGAGGCGCTGGCCGGAAGTGATTTTCGTAATCGGGATATCGTATTGGCGGACCACCTTCATGATCCCCTCCAATATCTCGGGAGACACCATGCCGGCAGGTGTTCTCGGCACAATGGCGTAAGTCTTCTTGTCCCGTTGCAGAATAGCGCCCTTCGGTGCATCATCCATGTCAGACCTCCTTGAAAGAATAATTGACGGAAATACCGGCAGAGACTTCTTCGCTTTCCGGAAAAGCCTTCATCGCGAAAACCCGTCTGCATCATAACAATTTTTTGAAAGGCGATCCAGGATTTCATGAATAAGAAGCGACGCAGATTCATGGCGTAATGCGGTGCGTCCGGCCGGTTTGTCCAGCATGCGGGACAGGGGTGGGGACCAGCACGATCCGCCATTCTTTCACCTTCCCAAAAATCAATCTTCCGGGTATCCTGTGGCCCCATGTGTCCAGCCGAAAAACCAAATTACTTCAATACTCAATTACCCCTGTGGAGCGTACACTGCCTGATGCTGCTGGCATCGATCATTGTGTCCAGCTCATTTACCGTGGGAGAGGCGATAACCCACGGCTTGGAACCGTCTGTTTTGCTTCTGGTGCGCTACGTGATGGCTGTGCTCTGTCTTGCACCTGTCCTGCTGTATAACCACGGTTTTTCAATGCCCACAGCGAGGCAGCTTAGCGGCTACAGCCTGATCAGTGCCAGCACAGTGGGTTTTTTCTGGTGCATGTTTGAATCGCTCCGCTACACCAATGCCTTGAACACAAGCATCATCTTCACCCTGGTGCCGGGTATCTCAGGGATTTACAGCGCAATTTTTTTGAAAGAGCGTTTGGGCCGCGGCCGTCTCTGGGCCCTGTTTTTTGGCATGGCCGGCGCTCTGTGGGTCATTTTCCGGGGCGATCTTGACCGGTTGCTGGGTCTTGATGTCAATTACGGGGATATTCTCTTTCTGGCCGGCTGTTTTATGATGGCTGCCTATACCCCCCTGGTGAAACGCATGCACCGGCAGGAATCCATGGTGGTTATGACTTTTTGGGTGCTGGCCACCGGGACAGTCTGGCTGCTTTTGCTGTCTTTCTCAGGCATGGGGGCGGTTGACTGGCAGGGGGTTGAAACCAAGGTCTGGATCGGAATTGTCTATCTGTCGGTCTTCTCAACAATTATAACGTTTTACCTCACCCATATCTCTACACTTTACCTGGGACCCACCCGGGTGATGGCCTACAGCTATTTCTACCCGGCCTTTGTGTTGATAATCAACTGGGGACTTGGCAAAGGTTTTCCCCCAGCCATTATATTGCCAGGCGTTGCAGTGGTTACCCTTGCCACCGTAGTCCTGCAACGGGAATCAGGACAGATGAGGAGAGAGGACTGAGTGCTGAGGACTGAGATTTAAAAATCTTACCCCTCTCTCCTGAAGTGTAATTTCTGACATGATTATTGTATGTTGGAGCATGGCAAAGTTGTGTTTTTTAAGAATTACGCTGATCTTGAAGAAGTCATTGGGGAAAAGATTCCCAGGCACTTCAGCCAATCCTAAAGCTTTGGCCACAATGTACCGTGCGCACTGAGAACTTCCACCACCACAATATTTCCTCTTCATGTCCTCTCTTTCTTTGGCAGCATGCATCTTGGACAGTTGATCGTTGATAATGAAGCAAAACTTATCGGCTTCGCGGCTGGAGTACTGCAGATTTCCGAGTACGAGCTTTTCCGTATCGCCTACCAGGTTTGGTTCGACCACCCAATTTCCGAAAACAGACTGGATTATTTGTTCAAGGATTATCTGGCAAACAACGATGCGCCTTACTGGGTCAATGATTTTGCCAGAAAAGCCCATGAGAAATTCAAAGCCGGTGAACTGAATTATAAAGACTACGGAATTAAACGGCGGGTCTGCGACCGCAGGACAAAGATGAAAGGCTGGATCATTATCTCCTTTCTGATAATACTGATGCTGATTTACAGTTACCTGATATCCCAATACCCTTCTTACTGATTGTGCCTGCTTGTATCCCTTTGTCAGTACCTGATTTTTCGTTGACTGCTGATAACTGTACGCCTCTAGCCCGCATTTCTCACGAACATTTCAGCATCCAATAGTGAATGGTGATAGTCTGAGGGCATAGAAGATAGTATACAGGATATTAACAGGAACAGAGTGTTTACGAATGGTGTAGATGAAAAAATATGCTGAACTGTTCGCACAAGGCAAGCCGATACATCCGTAT
>JBDLJI010000342.1:0-2494 GCA_039714455.1 Thermodesulfobacteriota bacterium | reverse complement strand
TGTATGTTTCTGAAATTAAACGAAATGGCAAGGGTGTTTAAGAAGTTATACCGATAGGTCAAAAGGGGAGAGGAGTGTTTCATTTTTCCCCTCCCCCTTAAAAAAATGATATGGCCAGTTATTATTATTTAGATTTTTTCAATTTCTCCTTTTTCGTTTTGGTCGAAACACATTCTTTGATTTCTTTCTGTTTCAGTGGATCACATCCGCAACCACAAAAACCTTTGGGAACTTTTTGCTCAGCCATATTTATCACCTCCTTTTCTGTTAAGTATTTGCGCAATGGCTTAAGTAGAATGGCAAAAAAAATTATTCTTCTTCTGTTTCTATTTCGCTGACTCTTCCCCGCACTTTGTTGAGTTCTTTTTCGAGCTCAATTTCATATTTTTTGAGTGCCGCCAAACTGGCCTTGCTCAATTCCTTTTCTTTAAATTTACCAGTGCCTTGACATCCACATGAGCAAACTTCATTCAATATTTCTCGACAGTCCTCCATGGCTTCTTCATTTATAGAATACGGAATCCAATAGCCTTGCCTCTCACTTCGTACAAGCCCTGCCTGTTTTAATATTTTAAGATGTTGCGAAACCGCTGGGGGGGTGATACCAAGTTTCTCTGAAATATCTTTAACTCCTAAGGCCCCATTGGCTTTAAGAAGGTCAATTATTTTCACTCGTGTTTCCACACTCAGTACTTTAAATATTTCGGCTGGCTCAACAATCATAGAATAGACCTATTAAGTAATTTTGCAATTACTTAATCATTGTAATAAATGATTAAGTTTGTCAACTGTTATTTTGGAAATGGATTTTCAGGAGTCCTATTCATTTACGATTTTTCTTCAGGATGGAAAATGGTGACGACTTTAATTCCTTTTTACAGTCACAGGACTCCAGGTTCAAATCTACGCCGCACTTGGGACATAATCCTTTGCACGACTCTGAACACAGGTGTTTTTCAGAGGTCATAAGAAATACCTGCTGGCTCAATATTTCAAATATATCAATGGCCGGTTCCTTCAGGTACATTACATCCATTTCTGAAGGACTGCATTCATGTTCGCCAGACTCCAGTACATTGCCGGGCGCATATTCCAGGTCCAGCTCAAAACTGTTGTCAAGTTCCATGCTGAAATTTTCAGTGCACCTATCGCAATCAAATGTAATTGTCGTTTGTATCTCCCCTGACAGCAAAACCCGGTCAACACCATTCCGTTTCAATACAATCACACTTCGAACCGGGCCTGTACGGTGCAGTTCACGGTCCGGAAACCATGATTCATCATTTATCTCATACCGCAGTCCCTCCTCAGGGATTTCACCGAAACGCACCTTCATGCCTGCACCTTCAAATACATAAAATTTTGTCTGGAAAGAATCGTTCTTCTCATGCAGCAGTCTGCAACCACTGTTTAACCGCATGCCGCAGAAGCTTATAAAAGTTTTCCGAACCGCCGAGTCCGGTACGTCCGAATGTATAATTTATCTCCAGAAAAAAGGGCTCAGTTTCACCAGAGGGGAACACAAGATCAAAAGCAGCCAGATTAATACCTGAACGCCGGCAGAACTGTCTGACCTTCTCCCTGCCTATTTCCTGCAGTTTCTGATCCGATTCAGCATCGACCTCGCCGCCCTGGGCAATATTGTGAAGAAACCCCTGTGCCTTACGCCAATAACTGACAACCTGGTTTCCGATAACCACAACCCTGAGATCTCTATCCAGGCCCGGCAAATACTCCTGTATGATAAAACCGCTGCTGCCCTGTAATTCAAACTGCAGCAGAGTTTGCAGTCTTTCTTCCAACTCCCTGGAGCTATCAATCAACCAAACCTGTGTTCCTTCCCCACCACGTGCCCCTTTTAAAACAAAAGGAAACTGATGAAGTGCAGGAACCTTATGGTCCATGTCCGGATGATCGCCCAAAAGGGATTCAACCCTGGGAAAAATCAGGGTATGGGGGTGCTTTATGTTAAATGCCCAGAAGGCGAGAGTATCACCAACTTTACCCTCCCACTGGAACCGGAGGTCATAGTTTGGAAAAACAAGTGGACACAATTTTTTGCACAGACAGTACAACTCCTTTTCAACGGTCTGGGGAAGAATAACCGCCCTGGCTTTTTGTATTTTCCGGAACAGATTTTCCTCCCAGACACCGCGATCCCAGTAAAATGCATCACCTTCAATCACAGGATGCATGGAAAGAATTTTCCCTGCCGGGATGTCTGGTCTGGATGTGTTTTCTGAAGGAACTGCCAAAAAGTCTTTACCTGTTAAATTCATAAGCCTTAGCAGAACAGTTAAAATTCTTTAAAAACCTTGGCCAGGGAATCGCCTGCAACATGAATATCAAACTCATTGAAATACCCGAAAGGAGTCACCATAACCAAATAATCCGTGCGCTCAAGCCGTTCCACCACATCATCTAAAAGATCTTTGGAAAAACCCGGTTCCGCCTTGCTGCTGGATAAATGATTGAAGGAATGCAGCACCACATT
>JBDLJI010000341.1:0-2504 GCA_039714455.1 Thermodesulfobacteriota bacterium | reverse complement strand
CAGTACAAGATGTACGGTATACATGTTGAATCAGTTTGACTAAGCAAAAACTAAAGATGGTGGCAAGTTATCTGTAGTCTAACACCTCTTCCCTACCTGCCACATTGTAGTTCATTGTATATTGATTAAAAAGTATTCGTTCTTAGATTATTATTATAAAAAGTTACATTGTACGAACCATTTTTTGTGGGAGGAATTTATCATGGAACGCTATTGCATTGATTGTAGAAATTATCCTGGCGATGTGAAATGTACCGTGGCTCTTTCTGCAGATACCAAAGAAGAACTCTTAGAAGCCGTAGTTGATCATGGTGTAAAGGTTCATGGATATGAAGACACACCTGAATTTAGAGAATATATTGTGAAAGAATTTAAACAGGGTGAATCATGTGCCTAATATCAACATTCTAAGGAAACTTGCTTAAAATAGTCACGTAAAATCACATCAAAATAGTTATTAAATTCATAAGCAGAGTTTATTTTGACTCTGCTTTTTTATAAAGGAATAATTCCTATCAATATTTACTCCTTTTAAAGCAATTAGTACCGTCAGGTAGAAAAACAACTCCAATAGGATAAGACATGAGCAAACAAGTATGTTTCTGTTTTGGCTACTCAGAAATTGACCTGGAACAGGATATCATCTCACATGGCAAATCGACCATAATTGAAAAGATCGGGGCAGAGAAAAAGGCAGGCAGTTGGCGGAAATAAAAGCTCCTTTGGCTCTGCTCGAGCAATGCATTGCCGAACAGGGCTACAACCCCAAGGAACAGAATTACGCCGTCAACGACAGGCTCAAACTGTGGCTGATTGACAATGCCCTGGAGGGCGACGGCTCCCATATAGTCCCTCTGCAGGACCCTGCCGGAGATGCCTTCACCGGTTGCGGCCCGCACTCTGCACCGCCTGCCGGCCTGTTCAGGCGTAACCTGAGAAGCTCTAAATCATAGGCCGCCGGACAGGAGAAGTGTGGCCTTATTGCAGCCAAGTATTAAAAAAGTTTACACTGTGCCTATATTGGTTTGGCGCCGGTGAATTGAACAAAAGGTTGACAAATTTCCGGCAAAACAATAAGAGATTTTGTGGGGATTTTCAGGGATGTAGGCTTGCTGTTTCTGATTTTAGGATGGTACGGCGGCCGGGTCGAGTGAAAACCGGCTCATGATCTTTGTTCATCAACCGGCATTTTTGGAAGTTTTTGGGGTATTTTTGAGCGGCAAAGAGTGGGCGAAGTGGTGATTTTCCTCCCCGGCCCACCGCTTGAAAAGCGATTACTTATCATCCAAATAATTGCCATATATTGGTATGGCCTTTTTAATGACCGAAGAACGATGGATAGTTTTTTATTCCGCATCCATTAGGAATTTTCCGACACATATCAGGACATTTCTTTGAGCGCTTCCAGCAGAAATAAATCGAAAAAAGGTCTCTCCCTAAAGCAGAAAAAACAGCTCCTGAAGGAATGTGCTCCAGCCAGGGAGAATCCAGCTGTCCCTGAAAAACACCCGGCCAAGCATTCTGAGCGGGAAACCTCCTGTAACGGAGATGACCGTACAGCAGAACCCCTTTCCCCTCAAGCACCTGAGCCCGAGTTATTTAAAGATACCGCTTCTTCCGCTGCAGAGCAGAACTTTCCCTTGCCGTTCCCCTTGCTGAACCTAGGCCTTGCGCTTCTTCTTTTTTCCCTCGTCATAGCGGCTCTGTATACCAGTTCCATCAATGGCCCGTTCCTGTTTGACAGCATTGGCAACATAGAACACAATCCCCATTTACAGATCAAGGACTTGAGTCTGCCGAGCCTTCTCAAAGCGGGATTTGAAAGCCGGGAACACAACCGGCCGGTTGCCAACATCAGCTTTGCACTGAATTATTACATCAACGGATATGAGGTCTTCGGATACCACCTGGTCAATGTGATCATCCACATCATCACCGCCTTTTTTCTATACCTTGTCGCCCGTCAGACGCTGCGCCTCAGCATCCCTGACCTCAATCCCCGGCTGTCTTTTTTGATCTCCTTTTGCGGGGCCTTGCTGTGGGCTGTCCATCCCATCCAGACGCAATCCGTTTCCTACGTTATCCAGCGGATGAACAGCATGGCTGCCATGTTTTATATTATCAGCCTGTGGGCATATATCATGGCCCGGCAAAGCGGGCTCAAAACTAAAATCATCTGTTTTACGGGCAGTGCCGTTGCGGCGCTTCTAGCTATCGGCTCAAAAGAAATCAGCGCCACCCTGCCGATCAGCATCCTGCTCTATGAGTGGTTCTTTTTTCAGCAATTAAGCGTCACCTGGCTACGGCGAAAGAGTCCCTATATCGTCATCGGGTGCTGCCTTGTCGCTGTCATTGCCTTTGTCTATCTCGGCGGGAGCCCCATAGAAATACTACTCCGTCCATACGGCAATCGAAACTTCACCATGCCCGAAAGGGTGATGACCGAGTTTCGGGTAATCTTTTTTTACCTGAGCCAACTCCTTTTTCCCCACCCTTCCAGGCTG
>JBDLJI010000340.1:0-2511 GCA_039714455.1 Thermodesulfobacteriota bacterium | reverse complement strand
TTCTGCAAGGGTCGAAGTATGCCTTATAAGCTGAGAATCCGAAATGATACAGTCTCTCTGATACGAGGTCTGCATCCCCGGTTGAAAAAGAAGATCAGGGCCGCACTCCAGGAGATCACCGATGACCCGCACACAGGCAGGGCTTTAAAAGATGAATTGAAAGGTTTGTGGAGCTACCGCATAAAAAAGATCAGGATTATTTATCGATTCACAGGAAAAAAATATATCGATATCATTGCAATAGGACCACGTAAGAGTATTTACGAAGAAACCTACAAACTTCTTAAAAAGAAAAAAACCGCCCCTCATTTATAACTTGCACCATCCTGCCTGACTAAAATACATCAGCAGACATTCCTTAATAGCTCATACATCTGCACAAAAGGACAGACAAAAACATTGGTTCTTCTCTGCAGTTCTTTGCCGCCATAGATTATGCCGCTGCCAGCCGGGATATGAGCGGGGAAAAGTTTGGCAAAATGGTTTAGCCCCTTGAAATAATCCTGTGTGACGGTCATTCCCGCCTTAATTTCAATGGGGAAGAAATCAGCGCCACTCACAAGTAAAAGATCAACCTCGTTGCCTTTGCTGTCACGATAAAAGTATAAATTATTACCTTTGCCATTATGGTATCGATATTTAAGCACCTCTGCTATCACCATATTTTCAAACAAACTGCCCACTAAGGGGTCCCTGGAAACCTGTCTTTCATTTTCAATACCTAGGAGATAGCTCACCAAACCGACATCATAAAAATAGAGCTTCGGCGACTTAATCAGTCTTTTTGAAATATTGCGGTGATACGGCTGCAGAAGAAAAACGATGTAACTTGCTTCGAGCAGAGACAGCCAGTTACGGGCCGTTGTGTGGGAAATTCCGGTATCATTGGCAAGACTATTCAGGTTAAGGAGTTGACCGACCCGACCGGCACATAATCGGACAAAGCGTTGAAAGAGATTTAAATCTTTGATCGCCACAAGCTGCCTCAGGTCCCGTTCAATATATGTTGCAAAATAATCTCCCAACGCCTGGGTTGGTGTCAGTTTTTTGTCCCATAGCCGGGGATAGAATCCATGATACAGCAAACGATCAATGTCCGGGAGAGGATAGGATGACGAAACCTCGTGCAGACTGAATGGCAGGAGCTTTACAAGGGCAGTACGACCAGCCAGTGATTGATTTATGGTATTGCGCACCTCAAACTGTTGGCTGCCGGTAAGAATGAAGAGGCCGTCGCGTCCATCCTGATCAACAATCACCTGTAGATAAGAAACAAGCTCAGGAGTTCGCTGAATTTCATCTAAGACGGCGCCATCAGGATATTGTGATAAAAACCCTCGGGGATCATCAATAGCAAACCGGCGAATATCAGGCGCCTCAAAATTTGCATAGGCTCTGTCCGGAAAAACTTTTCTGCACAGTGTTGTTTTGCCACTCTGCCGCGGACCTGTGATGGTCACTATAGGGTATTGCCCTGTATACTGGCGCAGAACAGGTTCTATGGTTCTATTAACAAGTGCCATTCTGTCAGCATAGTACATTTTGGTGCATTTTGCAAGTTTGTGTTTCATAATACACCATCCGAAAAAGCCAAGGTCCAACTAAAATGCATCTTCCTTCATAATGGTCTTGGCTTTTTTGAAGTCAGCGTCCCTTGTGCAAGAATTTTTGCGGAATATAAAACTCCAACCAGAATAGTGTCAGTAGTTATCTTTAAAACCGAAAGCACCAGACCGCTTCTTCGTTTTCACTCTGTGCCTTTGTACCCTAAAGGGCACTCTTTTTAGTACCCACCTGAGGGGTATAAATGCCTTTTATTATCACTTTTTTCTTGACTCCCCCGCGAGATTACTTTACTTTGTGTTCTGAAAAACAGAACGGAACAGGACCATGACTTCAATATTCTCCGGCCTCATAACTTCAAAAACCCGCATCAAAATCCTGATGCGCCTCTTTCTCAATCCCAAGCAGCACGCATACCTGCGTGAACTTGCAAACGAATTCAATGCCTCCCCCAGCCAGGTCCGCGATGAACTGCACCAGTTAAATGAAGCAGGCTTCCTTGAAAGCAATAAAAATGGCCGCCAGATAAACTATAAGGCTAATCAGAAACATCCCCTGTTCCATGAATTACAATCCATGGTCCGGAAATCATTAGGCATGGACCGCATTCTTGACTCGATACTTGAAAGACTTGGAAATCTTGAGGAAGCCTACCTGATTGATGACTATGCCGAGGGAAAAGACACCGGCATAATTGATCTGGTTCTTGTAGGCAACATCGAACAGAAAAACCTCGCTGACCTTGTTCTTAAAACAGAACGCTATATTGATCGTAAAATTAGAACACTTGTTGTGCAGTCGGATGAATGGGCAACTTTCAGCAAATCAATAATTAAAAGACCGATGCTTCTTCTCTGGGAAACAAACAAAGACAAAAGCCATTAACAACAGCAAGGCCAATAAAGAACTAGGCTATAGCCCGAAAGAATCATTTGAAACCGGGATAAC
>JBDLJI010000339.1:0-2551 GCA_039714455.1 Thermodesulfobacteriota bacterium | reverse complement strand
AAATTAAACCGCGAAACCGTTTTTATGCGCTGGTTCCTTTGTGATGGCGCAGCAGCCATGGTCTTGACATCATCTGAATCAGAAAAATCAGGGTTAGTTGTTGAAGGTAATTTTATTGAATCAATCGGCTGTGATCGCGAATCCATAATGCATGACCATAGACTTGCAAGACCTGTTTCTCCGCTTCAAGAGTATGAAACAGCTGCTCACCATGTGCAGCAGAGTTTTCGAAACGCCTTACACTCAGGTACGTTTCAGGAAGCAAGCGGCAAGTCTGTCATGTTTTCTGGCATGAAGCGCATGATAAAAAAACTCGACCTGAGTCTGGATGATGTCAAGTATTTTCAAATTAATCTTCCCAGCAAACAGATTACAGAAATTTTACTGGATGAAGTGCTTGAATTTGGTATTGACAGAACAGCACTATATACCAAGTTGGACAAACTTGGCTATTGTGGCCCACCGATGGCTTTTATCGTGATTGACCAAATAATGCGTCATGAAAATCTGAAGGACGGCGACAAAATATTAAGTTTTGTTACCGAGGTTAGCAAGTTCATGCAGGGTGGGTATTTGCTGCGTGCTGATGGTTTTTCAATATAGGTGAGGAATTGACTCTTTGTGACGGATTTGTGGGAATGCGTTTTTTGTAGAGTATAAATTCAACATATGACCGGTTTAAGCCGTTATAGAATTTATTAAAGATAAATTTATTATGGATAACTGTATTGCTGTCGTTGGAGCAGGTCGAATGGGGAAGTCGATTGTCGATTTTCTTACCGCTAAAGACCTGAAGGTTATTGCTGTTACTCGCTTGGAAGAGCAGGCAAAGCAGCTAAACAGGAAATGGCAAAAGGGTCTGGTTAGTAAGCAGAAGTATGGCGTCATTACCGCAGATAAAGCTGATGAGATGGCAGGGCAGTTCCTTGCCCGTTCAAGTATTGAAGCGGTAGCCGGGGCAGATATTATTATCGAATCGGTTTATGAGGATGTTGAGATTAAACGAGAGGTGTTTTCCCAGATTGGAAAGTATATGGGCAAAAATGCCATCGTTGCAAGCAACTCATCTTCAATCTTGCCATTGGAGCTAACGGATAAATCATTTGATGTGTCCAGATTAGTGGGCTTACACTTCTTTTTCCCTGTTTCGGTGAGCAATCTTGTTGAGTTTATAACGCATGATGATCTCGATAAAGGTGTATACACCCGTATTGATGACTTCATTACCCGCCACGAAATCATTAAGGTTGAACAGGGCTTAAACAATGCTTTCTTGCTCAATATGCTGAGCATGGCGATGGGTGGAGAGGCTTTTCGAGGAGCTGTAAAGTTTGGCTTTACCAGGGCAAATGAACTGTCAAAATCCGAGATATTTCCGCTCGGTATTTTTTCACTGTTCGATCATGTGGGTATTCCGGTCATTTTGGAAGCGACTAAGCGTTATGCAGATCACGATCCTCTGAAGAACAAGAAGTCTTATGAATCCCTTTTGGCATTTATGAAAGTTATGATGGGCAGTAAGAACCCTGACATGGTGTTTTCTGATATTAAATATCCGCGTGAATTAGCTAACTGGGATGGTGAAGTACTTCCTCTATATGATAACGAGGATAAATTTAAGCAGCGATTAAATTACCTGCATATTAATACGTGTTTGTTTGCGGTTGAAACAGGGCTCATTGATAAAAATATCATAGATAAAGCCATCATGGCCATTATGGGTACGGACAAGGGTCCAATTCAGTTGGCGAATGAAATTGGACCTAGGAAAATACGTTTGGCGTTGGAGGCTTTTTATCACGAAAGAGAAGCCCCTTATTATCGACCCACATCTCTACTGGGGTATTAATAATGGATGATAAAAACGGAATAATTGCCTTTCAAAGAAGAGATGACATCTTAATTCTTACAATAATTAATCCACCTAGAAACAGGTTGCCGGATCCTGTTTTTACAGACCCTGATGTACTGCATACACATTTGCACGAAGAAGGACTCAGAGGAGCAATCTTGGTTGGCGAAGGCAAGAACTTTTGTGAAGGTGCGGCCATTGATAACAATATTCCCGACGATCTTACCGACCGTATGAGGGAAGGAAAAATGATTTTGGATATTATTGAAGAAAGCCCGATTCCTGTTATTGCAGCAATTAATGGTGCCTGTTTTGGTGGAGGGCTTGAAGTTGCATTGGCCTGTCATATTCGGGTTGTAGGTGAAAGTAGTTTATTGGGTTTTCCTGAAGCAGAACTTGGAATTATGCCAGGTCTTGCCGGAACATTGCGTTCAGTAGAAGAACTCGGGTATGCCAATGCGTTGCCTCTGTTGCTTTCATCCGACTATGTTTCGGGGAAGAAAGCCGTAGAAATTGGTCTGGCTCACTATGCTGTACCACGCAAGGAGGTATTTGACAAAGCCTTTCAGGTACTAGAGCACCTTATTGGGGAGAAATCATCCAAGTCAATCAATTACATCATGATGTCAACCTTGGCTAGCAAAAGAATGGATCGTAAAGATGCCCTTGAGCTGGAAACAAAACTGGTTGTTGATTTGG
>JBDLJI010000338.1:0-2558 GCA_039714455.1 Thermodesulfobacteriota bacterium | reverse complement strand
TAAATAATGAACTGTTGAGGAGAAACAAATGAAAGTTGTCATGGGCTTGCAGTTAACTGTTATAGGGTTGGTTGTTTTATTTGTTGCCGGAAACGCTTCCGGTGTGGAGGTCAGCATTGGTCCGGCAGATATTACCCTGCAGACAGAAGCAGCCAGAAAACCGGCTGATTTCCCGCATCGCCAGCATCAGGATTCATATGCCTGTACTGCCTGTCATCATGCCAAGGATGAGATAATGGTGATTGACAAATGCGCCGGCTGCCATACTAAGGAGATAAGCAATCCTGATGTCAACAGCTACAAGAAGGCAGCACATAAACTGTGCAAGGATTGCCATAAAGAGGTGAACAAAGAAGGTAGTGAAGCACCGATTAAATGCAGTGGTTGTCACCAAAAGAAGGTGTAATCAGGTAGATAACATTGCTAATCGTTTTCATCGTAAAATACCTTATTCCCATCCATACTCAACAGAATCGTTTTTTTGAAAGGGTTTTTCTGTTTACAGGCATAAGTGTTATATGCTTCCTGCTCGCCAGTTGTGGTTTTTTTTCCACCACCTATGATATTACGAAAGGAACCGTAGTCGGCACTTATAAAACGGCCAAAATTGCAACTGATATTACCCTTGGAACATGCAAGGTCGCCTATAAGATCGGCAAGTATACCTTTCAGGTTGTCATGGCACCTCTTGACTGGCCCATGACCCATGATATTGAGTCCATTGACGGCATGTCCCCCAAAGAGGCTATTGAAAAGGGAAGGGTGAAAAAATCGCCGTATGTGGTGAAAGGAAAGCGATATGTTCCGATGTCCCTGGATGAGGCATACAGATACTCAGAGGTTGGGGTTGCCTCATGGTACGGCAAGGAAACCCAGAAGCAGAAGGGCGGCACGATGACTGCAAACGGTGAGGCCTTTGATCCAAGGAAACCGACTGCTGCCCATAAATATCTGCCGCTGCCAATGCATGTCAGGGTTAAGAATCTTGAAAACGGCAGGTCTATGATTGTGCGGGTAAATGACCGGGGTCCATTTGTTGGAGGAAGAATAATAGACCTGTCTTCAGGTGCTGCAAAACAGTTGGGGTTTTATCGGCAGGGCCTTGCCAAGGTCAAGATTGAGACTGTGCAGCTTGACTGAAAAGGCAATTTAAAATTCAGAATTCAAAATTTAGAAAAACTATATACCACAAACCGTATTCTATGCCCTCAGACTATCATCATTCACTATTAAATGCTGTAATGTTCGTGAGAAATACGGGCTAGTGCCGGACCTATTTTATATCCAAGCTTTTAAAATCGTATCCCGTAGGATTCTGGAAAACCCGCAATCCAAA
This sequence comes from Thermodesulfobacteriota bacterium, assembly GCA_039714455.1. GTDB lineage: Bacteria > Desulfobacterota > Desulfobulbia > Desulfobulbales > BM004 > BM004. The sequence continues at coordinate 1,222 of JBDLJI010000338.1, read as the reverse complement.
CTCAGGTAATGCTGCAAGCAGGTGATCGAAAATGTCAGCCTGGATTGCTTCGTAATTCGCCCAGGCCTGATCATTACTGAAGACATATATCTGGACAGGGAGTCCGTGTTGGGTCGGCTCAAGATGCCGGACGAGAAACGTCATGTTCTGATGTATTTTGGGATGGTTTTTCAGGTAAGCAATGGTATATGCGCGAAAAACCCCTATATTGGTCTGGCGCCTGCCATTTATTAACTGGGAGGTATCAGTTTCATGCTCTTTGTTGTACTCGATTATTTCATCCTGTTTCCCTGCAATATAGTTTTTGATAAAATCAAATTTATTGAAACGCTCGAGCATTTCATCCGTACAAAATTTAATGGAACTCATATCAATATGAAGGGCACGTTTTATACGGCGCCCTCCTGATTCAGACATGCCCCGCCAGTTCTTAAACGCATCTGAAACCAGGCCGTAGGTTGGGATTGTGGTGATGGTTTTATCCCAGTTGCGGACCTTCACCGTATTAATCGATACCTCAATAACATCGCCGTCAGCCCCGTATTTAGGCATCTCGATCCAGTCACCGATACGGATCATATCGTGGCCGGAAAGCTGGATGCTGGCAACAAAACCCAGAATGGTATCTTTGAATACCAGCATGAGGACTACGGTAAATCCTCCAAGAATACTGAGGACACCCCAGGGGGATTTATCTGTAAGAATGGAAATGATGAAGATGCCTGCCATAATATAGGCGATAATTTTGACAGCATCTAAATACCCTCTGATAGGACGGCGTGAAGCCATATCGGATTTGCTGTAGATATCACGAAGTGCAAGGAGAATTGAATCAAGCATCCACACACTTGCCAGGACAAAGAAAACCATTGCAAAACGTTTGAAGAATTCGGGTGTCAGCGTCTGCTGCGGCAACAGGAAATCAGCTGACAAGTAGATCACTATGATCGGCATGAGATAGGAAAGACGCCGGACAAAACCATGTTGGACCAGGGCATCATCCCAGGTGTTTTTGCTGCGTTTGAAGACCATTTCGATGAGACGGGCCATGAATCGTTTCGTGACCCAGTAGGTGATATAGGCAAGAAGCAGAAGGAGGATGATGGTTGAAGCCAAACCCATGAGGTCAGCCATCTGTTGTCCGATACCTTGCGTGACTAAAAAGTCTGAGATAAGTTCGCTTGGGTTCATGATAAAAGCTCAAGGTTAAAGGTTAAAGGCT
>JBDLJI010000337.1:0-2583 GCA_039714455.1 Thermodesulfobacteriota bacterium | reverse complement strand
AATCGCAAACAGATACTAACCGCAAGCACTGTAAGTTTTGGTATTATTATCTGACTGCATGGATAAATATACTTCGCGGTAATACCCTGCAAGGTATACAGTTCGGCCAAAATGCTCAGAAAACAGCCGAGGCCTCAGGGCATTTATTGCATAAGGCTATGGCTCACTTTATCACATCGCAAGGATTTTTTGAAAAAGGTGACTTCCGTAAAGCTACAAACCAGTTAAATAGCTTCGGTAAAATAATCAGGCCAATAAACAGTTCATTGCTGGATTACCTTTTTTTCCTGACAAAAGCACATTTCGCCCATGACCTGGGCAAAGAACAGGTTGGAACAAAACACTTAAAAATGGCAATGAAACTAAGTCGGGAAGAGAATTATTGTAAATTGATGTGCTGGTCGAATCCGAAAGTAATGACACGCCTGAGTATGAAGGCCCTTGAAAGAGAAATTGAGCCACCTTATGTGAAAGAGTTGATAAGCCAGCAGGGTTTAACCCCCGTATATTCTCCCATTGAAATTGAACAATGGCCCTGGCCCGTAAAAATTTACACCCTGGGCAGATTTCAAATAGTTAAGGACGGAACTCCCTTGCAATTTAATGGCAAGGTGCAACAAAAGCCACTTGCAATGCTTAAAGCCTTGATCGCCCTGGGTGGCAGAAATGTCAGTGAATTTCATATTGCGGAAGCTCTATGGCCTGACTCCGATGGCGATATGCAACACCAATCATTAGCAACTACTTTATACCGTTTGCGGCGAATCCTCGGTGAAAAAGAGATGATTGAGTATCACGACAGCCACCTTAGCATTAAAGCACGATATATGTGGGTTGATATTTGGGCCTTTGAACGTCTTTTGAGCCAGGCGGAAACCGAAGCAGGAAAAAATGAGGAGAAAAGCCCGTTTTTTGCCGCTAGATATGCTGAAAGAGCAATTAATTTTTACAAGGGGAGTTTCCTGCCGCAAAACAGCATGGATTATTGGAGTATACACTTGCGGGAAAGGCTTAAAAGTAGATTCTTGCGAGGCGTAATATTTCTCGGTCGTAATCTTGAAAAAATCGGTGAACGGGATAAAGCCTTACTGCATTATCATAAAGCCCTTGAGATTGATCCCCTGGTTGAGGAATTCTACCAGCGACTCATGATCTGCTATAACCGTATGGGACGTAATGCGGATGCTGTTCGTGTATTCAAGAGATGCGAAAAAAATCTTAAAAGTCTATTGAACGTTGAGCCATCAATACAGACTGAAGCAATCCTTAAAAGCCTTACCGGCAAGACATTAAGGCAGTATAATCCTTCGGATTTAAAGGAAGAAAAAAAAATACAAATGTAACTTATTTGTAATTCTCCTTAGAGTAACCTGTCAGCAAATCACTCAAATTTTTTGAAGGGATGCTGATAATGGAAAATTATGTTGTACGTATCTACAGACGTTCCAGCGACAATCCGGAAAATATTACAGGTGTTGTCGAAAAGCTTGACAAGGGTGAAAACAAAACATTTAACAGCAAGGAGGAGTTTGATAGTATTTTCTGGCCTCCTCCACTGAGTAACAATACTTCGAAACTCAAAAGAACATTGGAGTTTAGAAAATACAGACGATTTCTAATAAAGAAAGGCACCCTCGTGTTTGACTCGACCACTGATGTCGGCAAGATTATTGATATAAGTATGGGAGGCCTTTCCTTTACAGGTCCTGACATATCAATTGATCCAAAAGAGCCGCTCGATGTAGGAATTATCTTTGACTATAACCAATACAATACGCAGAAAATTAAATGCAGGCTTGTCAAAAGGAATGGCCACTCAAGCAGTTTGGATCTAGGTGGACAGGATTCCATAAATCGTTACAGCGTTAAATTTGAGGACCTTACCCCCTATCAAACCTCGCAGTTAAGACATATTGTCCAGAATTGCACTCTTGGTGAAGCGTAAGGACATATTTTAACATAGCAGATGTTATCGTTTTGAATCCAATAATCTGCCAGAAATTTTGTTTTGTTGTTTGAGAATTATGGTGAGATAAATTCCTGCCTGCAGATAGACATTTTTACCTAAAAAATGCCTATCTGTAACCTATCTGTAATTCAGATTAGAGTATGTTTCTTTTGATATAGTTCATATATATGGAAGAGTAGAGATTCTTTATCTTAAAATAGGCCGCAAACTCAACCGTTTCTGTACCTTGAGGTTTTTTAAGGCGGGAAGGGTTAATAGTTGCAAGGCTAGTGATAAAAAAGGAGCTTAGTGCATGAAAATGAACAGACAATGTAACTTGGAGAAACCTTTATGCTGGCTTAGTTCTTTTGGATCAAAAAGGGTGTTACAGGGTAACTTTCCGAAAATTCTTCGCCTGTTGTTAATACTGCTTGTTGCATCTATTACACTTGCGCCGTTAAGTGCATCTGCCACAACATGTGAGCAGTGGGTTGCCAAGGCTGTTTCAGTCGAGGGTAAGGTTGAAGCAAAAAGGGCAGGTGAAACAGTGTGGCAGCAGGTGCAACCCGATGACACCTTTTGTGCCGGGGATATGGTCCGTGTTCTTGAGGAAAGCCGTGCTGATCTCGCCTTTG
>JBDLJI010000336.1:0-2609 GCA_039714455.1 Thermodesulfobacteriota bacterium | reverse complement strand
TAAATTTTGAATTCTCAATTCTTAATTGCCTTTATGGTACGCCCGGCAGGATTCGAACCTGCGGCCTACGGATTCGAAGTCCGGCGCTCTATCCAGCTGAGCTACGGGCGCAGTAAAAACTAGGCCAAAGATACAATGAAAAAAGTTAAAGGTCAAAAAATAAAACACTCGATACTAGATACTGGATTATGGGTTATGGGTTATGGGAAAAATTAAAATCGGTCACCTAAATGACATCAAAGGTTTACATCCAACTAGCATATTCATTCTATGAACTAATCTGATTTTTTATCCAAAGACCAGTATCATATCTTTCACCTTGCGCCTTTTTCCTTTATCCTTTCACCTATTTGTTTATGTAATTTTTATTGATGCGGAATGCTCGCTGATACCCTTCTTCAGTACTTCACGGTTATAAGCATCAATCACATCCCGCCGTTTCAACATACCGACAACCCATTGATCTTCAGGGGATTCGACCACCGGAATCTCGGCGATACCCCGAACATCAAAGTACGTCATTGCTGTATAGAGGTTATCATCAGGTGTCAGGGTGAGAACATTCCTTGTACAGATGTCGCCCACTGTGGCCGAAAGACGCAATTCCTTGTCATGCAGAATACTTTTCACGTCCTGCAGTGAAATGATGCCGACCATATGGCCGGTCTCATCAACCACCGGAAAATAGAAACTGTCCTTTGCCAACGAAAATATTTGCAGCAACTGGTCAACGTTTGCCTTTTCGCTGATAAAATCAACCTCTTCGGTAATCACCTTGCCGACCAGGATTGACTTCATGATGGCAATTTCCCTGCCCTCGTGGATATCGATCCCCTCACGGGTGAGATCAACCGTATCAATTGAGTCGGGATTAAGTTTGCTGGCTACTGCTGTACCAATGATACTGGTGAGCATAATCGGGATAATGATCAGATGATTACCCGTCATCTCAAAGAGCAGAAAAATTGCTGTTATTGGAGCATGGGTGGTAGCTGCAAGGAATGCTCCGAGCCCGACTGCTGCATAGGCCCCGGAAGAAGCTGTTGCTGTTGGAAACAAGCTGTGAACTATAGAGCCGTACGCGCCACCTATTACTGCACCGATAAACAGGGACGGTGCAAAAACTCCGCCCGAACCGCCCGAACCCAAGGTTACTGCCGTTGCAAATATTTTCAGAAAAATGAGGAGGACCATCACCCACATGACACCATGACCTGCAAGCACATCTTTAATATAATGATAGCCGTCCCCCATGATTTGTGGAAAGAAAATAGCAGTACTGCCAATTACAAAAGCACCGATGATCGGTTTAAGATGCAGATTAATATTCAGGGCCTTAAACCGGTCTCTGACTTCATAGAAAACATAAATATGAAGAACGGCAATGAGTCCCATCAATACTCCCATAATCATATAGAGTGGAATCTCTGCCAGGGGGTTCACCAGGTGGAATTCCGGGATGGGAAAGGCCGGAATTTCTCCGTAGTAAGACCTGGACACCACTGTTGCCATGGCTGAGGAAACAACGAGCACGGAAAATGATGAGATCTCATAGGTGCCCAGCAGGACAATTTCCGCTGCAAAAAAAACCCCTGCTATGGGAGCATTGAACATGGCAGCAATACCTCCGGCACATCCGGCTGCAGTATAAACCTTTGTCCGATTGCCTGAGACCCTGAAAATTTTACCGATAACTGAACCAAGCGCACCGCCGACCTGGGCAATGGGTCCTTCGACCCCTGCCGAGTTCCCAGTGCCGATGGTTAGAGAACAGGAGATGATTTTCAGGATGTTTTTCCTGAATTTCATGCTGCCGCCCCTGATATTGACCTTGCGCAGAAACTTGGTAAAGCCGTAGCCGTATATCTCACCTGGAAAAAGAATTGCCAAAGGAACCAGCAGAACCATGCCGCTGATAGGGATAAGGGGCAGAAGAAGGATGTACCAGCCACCTTGACTGACTATTGCATAGCCTGGTTCAAAAATTGAATGATGAACAAACTCTAGAACTGTCCGGAAACAGATATTGGCCAGTCCCGCAATTACACCTATTAAAGATGCGACAATCACCATCCGGGTATTTTCACCGGGCAGGAAAAATGTTTTAAGGCGGCTGGGGTTCATATCTTCCTCGGTATGGAGCAACCGTAAGAGGCTGCCTCCTTAAGGAAATAATCATCGGTCATACCGGCAATGAAATCTCTGACCTTGACTGCGGCGGGCTGCGACTCAAGATAGTCGGGTGCCATGGTGTTTAACTTTTCCTGAAATATAGCAGAGCCTCTCTTCTGCTTTTGTACATCATCAATGTAGGTTTCAAAAAGAACCCGATAGCAGTTCTGAACCTTGGGAAGGTCCTTTTTTATTACAGGGTTCATATAGATATTCAGGTAATTAAACTCTTTGAGTTCCTTGAGGCTGTCGCTGACCTCTGGACTGAAGCCGATTGAGTCCTGCGACAGTTCTCCACCCTCTCCTGATGCCAGACTGTTTGCAATCAGGTCTTCAACGAGGTGGTAAACAATCGTCCCATTCGTATCGCCAAGTGTTTTTCTGCAGTTAACAGGAATGTCATCGCGTTTGATCAGCTTCAATTCTATGGCATCTTC
>JBDLJI010000335.1:0-2611 GCA_039714455.1 Thermodesulfobacteriota bacterium | reverse complement strand
GGAGCAGCCCGTAGTAGTGATGAAGTCTCTGTAATGGAGATGGAGCGAAGGGGCTGCATTGTCCGGCTTTATTGATGAGACAACCAGAAATGGGAGGATATTGTTGGATAAAGCAAAGCCTTTCAATTAAAAGGCTGGACGATAGGAGCCGGATGACGGGAGACTGTCACGTCCGATTGTGTGAGAGCCTGGGGGTGAGATCCCCCCGGGCTACTCGACTCTATGGTTTTGGCAGGCTTAAACCTAGCTCAACATATCCACTGTACATCTTGTACTTTCAGGAATCATTCGTAACCGTTGATTGATAGCAGAAATTAAAAATCTTAAAACTATTAGGGTTGGGCAGAAAACACAAAAATACCGAAAAAACCGCACACCAATCCTGCCGCCTGAAATTACTATCTTAAAAAACCAGGCTCAATGTATCGTGACAGACGGCTCTTCATACTGCGGCCAGCCGTCGTCATACGGCTCGTAATTCTTTTCGGCAATTAAATCAGGAGGGGGCGCGTTCAGGGGGTGTCTTGTCTTCCCACAACCCAAGATGCTCCAGGATTTTACGGATGACATCAACCTCATTGATAAAACTGACAATTTTCATCTCGTTGCCGCACTTGGGACAGGACAGCGGATCAACCTCCCAGACCTTTTTTATGCACTCCCGCCACTGAGGAGAAGGTATTTTGGGGGGCCGGTACTCTGGTACATCAATTATTTCAATACTGGTTGGAACTTCTGGAAGGGTTACAACAGCCGGCTTTCTCTTTTCACGTTCACCCCGGCCCCGGTTCGAATACCAGCCGTAATAGCGCACCAGCTGAAAAGACTTTTCCGGGATATGCTGGGTAATAGCACCGATGAATTCCGTTGCGGTAAATACCTGGAAATTCTTCCGGCCTCCCTTGCTCCTGCGTTGAGATGTGTATTTGTATTCATCTGAATCAAACCTTCTTGTTTTGTTTCAAAGAATAAGTAGTCAAGTCTCATTCTTCCTTCCAAAAAGAATCAGCAACAATGCCTTATTTCTGAGCACCATAAGTTAATCGTTCCAAACAACTCGATTGAGTTTGACATTGTTTCGTTGAACCGTACGGTAATAGGTAACTGCAGGCTTACCGAAGAGCATTATGTAGCCAATAATATGCGAGTCGGGAATATTTAATTTCCTTTTCATGTCTGGGATAATGGAGGCTACTGCCCATTCCGCCAAGTTACACCATGTTGTTCCAAGCCCAACACTTTGCGCCAGAAGTTCAAAATAACTCAGTGCGATAACCGCGTCTGGTTCGGGAGAAGGAACGTAATCTGGTGAAGAGACAATAAGTATATGAGGTGCATGACGAAAGACAATATCTTGTCCGTTATCCCATGCATCTAAGATGCTGTCGAAAAACTCAGACCCGGGAGGCAGATTACTTGTTACTATTGCCTCTCTAATCCCCTCCATAACGTCATCACGAACCTTCTTCATTGTCTCTTGGTCCTCAATCACGGTAAACAACAATTGATCGTTCATACTAGTTGGACCATTGGCAACTACCGTGAGGAGATGTGAGATAGTGTTAGAATCAACAGGTTCCTTTTCATAATGTCGAATTGAGCGACGACCTTTTATCAGGCATTCCATCTGTTTGCCATTTGGCAGGTTGCCCTTTAGCGGCATACTTTCATCAGGGTTAAGACCGAATATACTTATTGCCCCGGGTTCACAAATTGTAAAACAGTGTTGGCAACTGATGCATTCATCTTCTTTACCCTCGATAATGTCAGGGTATTCTGGAGAAAATGCGATAATTCCAACAGGACAGTCTTTGATACAATCTCCGCATTTTGTGCATTTTTCTTGGTCAACAAGAAAATTTAACATGTTTGCCTCCATTTCCAGGATAACCTGGGTTAGGTATTAGTAATCTCCGACCGGCAACCAGTTGCATTAATTTTAGGATGACATGTCTCATGCACTGTCATCCTGCACCAGAATGTGAATGTGATTTGAAGTCGGTGATAGGTATTCCTTTTTCACCCGTGCAAAAAATTCGGTGCGGTTCTTTGAATCCGCCCCCAACTCGTCTCATAAATTTACCAATAATGGATATCAGGACACCCTGTCAAATTAAAACTCTAAGCGGTAAAGGGAACCATCATTTTTTTTACAAGCGCCACGACCTTTTCCAGCCCGTTTGCCTATAAAGTATTCACATTGCATCATAGTACCCCTGTCACTATAGAGATTGGCAATGCCTGGGCTAGTATCTGATAATCTAAAGGAAGTCGATGTGCCAGTACCGAAAGCACCTCCTTCAGTTCCATAAACGTTTGAGAGGATATTACCAAAATTAAGATTAATGGCACGACCGGTTGTATATTCACCGCTGAGAGTTTCACCATCTGGCATGACAATTGTTATTTCACCATAACCTGTTCCATAGTCACTATACTTGGCTTTAAGCACACCAGTAGTCGAAGCCAAGTCATTAACAGGATATAACCGAGCATATTTGGTACAGGCCATCAAAAACAGTAGAACAAACACCAACAAAGCCAGTTTCTTCATGGGAATCTCACTTTATTTTTCTGATTTAACATGTCTTGCCATCATCGTTGCTTTCGG
>JBDLJI010000334.1:0-2631 GCA_039714455.1 Thermodesulfobacteriota bacterium | reverse complement strand
TGACTTCGTAGATAAGCGACTGAAAGGAGACTTCGATAAGTCTCGTAGACATCAACGGGGCCTAATAAAATTAATAGATTATGGGCGTAAATGTCCGTATCGTGTTTTTTTTACGATGCTGACAATTCCCCACACTTCAATTTTCCTCTTCCTTTTCTACTGCCGATTCTACTGCCGATTCGACTTCCTGTTCTTCTTCGGCATCATCTTCAGGTTCGGGTTGAGAAGCGTACTTTAGCTTCTTCCTGCCAAATATCCAGACTGCAACGACACTTATTTCATACAAAACAAGAAGTGGAACCCCCATGAGCATCTGGTTGACTATATCAGGAGTCGGGGTCAGGATTGCGGCAATTACAAAGTTTATCAGGATGGCATACTTTCTGCTCTTGTTAAGAAAGGGAACATCTACAACGCCGATTTTGGCAAGAAATACCATGAGTATGGGCAGTTCAAATATGACCCCAAAGGCAATCAACAACCTGAGTGACAACGAAAAATATTCACTAACTGCCGGCATAGGAGTGAGAAAGTCAGCAGAATATCCCAACAGAAAACGGAAGGCTGGAGGAAAGACGACAAAATAACCAAATGCTGCTCCGCCAAGAAAACAAACCGATGAAAGAAAAGAAAATGGCAGCAGGGCTCTTTTTTCGTGTTTATAGAGACCGGGAGCGACAAACTTCCATATCTGCCAGAAAATGACAGGGCTGGCTATAAGTACACCGCTGGCAAGGGCTAATTTTAGATAAAAAAAAAGGCTTCTTGGTAGGAAATAAAGATAAGATTCGTTTGCTCGGGCATTACCTTATACAAAGGCTTGAAAAACCAGTCGCCGATATCCTTGATAAAAGCATACGACACAACAAACCCGATTCCGGCTGCAATAAAAGAATGAATAAGGCAGCTTCGCAGGTCTTTTAAATGCTCTGTCAGCATCTGTTTTTTAAAGTCTTCCATACAACCGGGCCCAAAAGATAGATCAATACATAATAATTAAGTAAACTCCCCAAAAACTGCGTTACCATAAATCGTCATCAACAAAACATCAAATTGAAAATTATAAATAATAGGGACTTTTTATTATTTTCATACGTTTACGATATAAGACACAGCAATTCATGAGGATTCTATTAGGTATTCCCTGTGAAAAATCAATATTAAACGTCCGAATCTCTTTGACGTTGACAATGGCATGGTAACTATATTAAATTTTTATATTTTCACCACGTAATAAAAGTTCGAGTCTTAACAACCTTCCATACCATTTACTGGAGAAATATGAGGCCAATCCGCGACCAACTGTTGGATTTTTTTGAACAATTTGCCGATGATGACGCCTGTCTCATAGAAGCATTTCAAGGCCTGATTGCCAAAGAAGGCAATGGGGTTTATTCATTTATTTTTCAGATTCTTGCCAATCTGGAGTTCCATCCGGATGAGGCAGAAAAACACTGGCAGCGAATTATTTCCAATTGCAAGGATTTAAGTGAAGCCATGGGCCGTGAAGTAAACCTCAGAACCGCTGTCTGTGACTATTTCTGTTCGATCAATAAATCCCTGCATAACCCTAAAATCATTGAAATACCTCTTTTCGAAAAAGCTGCGAGATCATCAACATTTGATAATCTTACCGGCCTGTTTAACCGTAATGCCTTTGATGAAACCCTGAAACGTGAAACATCCAGGGCGAAACGCCATGACTCAAGCCTGACCCTGTTGTTCCTGGACCTGGACGATTTCAAAACCGTCAATGATACACTGGGGCATCTGGCCGGCGATAAAGTATTAAAAGAGGTCGGCAGGTTGATCATGATTGAAAAAAGATCCGAGGACATAGCAGCGCGTTACGGCGGGGAAGAGATTACCCTCCTGCTGCCCGAAACCAGCAAGGCTGACGGCTGGCTGCTTGGTGAAAGGATCCGAAAAATAATTGAAGAGATTCAAATCCCCTATGAGGGGAAAAATATCAATATTACTTTAAGCGGTGGCATTGCATCATTCCCCATCGATGCCGACAATGATCTGACATTATTAAAAAATGCCGATCTGGCTATGTACCGGGCAAAAAACTTCGGCAAAAACAATATTTCCTTCTTTTCAATGGACAAAAGAAGAAACACACGGGTGGATTGCAGTACCGCCGCTGAAGTCCAGGAACTTGGAATACATAAAAAACCGGTGCTCTCTGCAACAACGAAAAGTCTGAGCATCGGCGGTATATTGCTTGAGAGTCACGCCCCCTTGAATAAAGGGGCTAAAATCCAGATCAACATTGCTCTCGATTCAACAAACCCCCTTCTCATGATCGGCACGGTTATCCGGTCAGATAAAATGAAATCCGGCAATTATGAGACCAGCATCGCTTTTCTTGATTCGGACAAAGTGATCAAGAATGAAATATCAAGTTACCTTATCAAGCATCTCAAAGACCTGACATCTGAGTCCCAAAGCGCTTCTCAAAACCCTTCATAATCTCATCCTGCAAAATAGAGAGAATTAGTCTCACCCGACAGTCCCTTTCTATTACTGGCGCCGAAGCATATACCTTATCCCTTCGACTATTGGTCGAATGCTAGCTCAGAATGCTCTTCGGACTGCAATGCAGCGTTTAAAAAAGAAAATGGGCGA
>JBDLJI010000333.1:0-2644 GCA_039714455.1 Thermodesulfobacteriota bacterium | reverse complement strand
TTACAGGTCGATCTTCGGTTTTCCGTCAAAGGCCGGGGATGAAGAAGGCATGATGTGTAAAACAGGGTTACTCTGTCACAGATAGAAAAACATTCAGGGACAAATCCTGCTGCGTTGCTTTGCCGGATTTCAGGAGATGTCCCTGTAGTTTTCCTAATCACCCTGGAATTTATTATAAGAGAAAAGGAAATTGTCCTGGTGAACGTGGGGACACACGGGAAATTCTACTGAACCAGGGAGGATAGGGTTTTAAAGTTTTTTCCCTTGACCCCTCGACTCCTCGAACCCTTGTTTTTACCCTTTTTCGCTGGTTTCACCTTACTTCATTGTGGCGGAACTCCCACGGCGGCACCGGTTGGACTTGTTGCCAAAGCCCGAGTTTTTCTTCTCTTGCATTGCTTTCCAGCATGAGCCAGTCTTTGCAAAAAGGTTTCCTGCAATACCGCCTGTAAACCCATGCATAGCCATCTCGGACAATTTTCTCGTTTGCGTTCAAACCACTTTTCCAGATGATCACCACGGGACGGCCATACCCGTCTTGGTCCAATGTTTCTACTCTTACTTGTTGCCGGTTTAGCAAGGATGCCAGGTGTTTTTTTGCAGCCCGCCCGAAGGCCTGGTTGAATTCCGGAGCATCAATTCCGTACAATCTGGTTTCCACCTCGCCGTGTCCAGGGCGAAATATTTTCAGTGAGTCACCATCAACGGTTCCTACAACCTTTCCTGTCCATGCACTGACATTACTGGGATTAAAAGACCAAGTGATGATTACTGTTATGATTAAGCAAATCTTTTTCATAATAAAATCAGGGGACATAATACTTATTTATTCGTTTTGTTTTCTTGGGCGTTCAGCTTTTTTAGGGAGCAAAAGCCTTTTATGATTTCTTCCGCCTTAGCAATAAACGATGAATCTCAACAGGGCTCCTTAAGAGAAAGAAGATATTCAATCTTCATCCCTGAAATAGATAGGAAGCGATCGTACGCCTCTCTGGGTGATATGATGTAGAAAGCCAGGTAATATTATGACTCTTGCTATGCGTGCCATAATTGCAGCATAGATGATCTGTTAATTATTTGGCAATGAAAATTAGTATTGTGTCCCCGGATTTCTACGGATTTCTACACTCCCATTCGACAGGTTTGACAGAAAAATTTTCAGGGAAATATGATGGACTTCATTTCTATTACTTAGGTTGATGTTTATTTCTTGACATTACTCCATAAAAACCGTACATTTTTGGAGTGATATATAAAAGAAGCCTGTCACCTAATAAAGAAAAAAGCTGGTTTCTCTTCGGTCCGCGTCAGACCGGCAAGTCCACCTTTGTCAAAAATCTGCTGGGGAAGAAAGATCTCTATATTGATCTGTTACCCCAGAAAAAATTTCTGAATTATGCCAAAAATCCTGGTCGACTCCGAGAGGAAGTGTTGGCCCACTATCAGCGCGTTGACCGCTTTGTCTGTGTTATTGATGAAATTCAGAAGATTCCCTCATTGCTCGACGAAGTCCATGAATTAATTGAATCATGTAATATCCGTTTTATCCTTACCGGTTCCAGCGCCAGAAAGCTACGCCGGGGAGGGGCTAATTTGCTGGCCGGTCGGGCATACACCTATCGTTTCTTTACTCTGACTTTTCAGGAACTGGGTCAAGACTTTCAATTGGATCGGGCCCTCCGGGTGGGGTGCCTGCCGGTGTTGTGGGCGGCGTCAAACGATGATGAACAGGAGTTTCTCCGTTCATATACCGAGACCTATCTGAAGGAAGAGATTGCAGCTGAAGGGTTGGTGCGTAATATCGGCCCTTTCAGTTATTTCCTTGATATTGTTGCCGCTAATGATGGCGAAACCGTTAATTTCAGTAATGTTGCCAGAGAATGTGGTGTCACTGTGAAAACGGTACAGCAGTATTACCAGATTCTTGAGGATACTTTTCTGGCCATCAGACTGCCGGCCTGGCAAAAGAGCGCCAGAAAGAGACTGGTTACCCACCCGCGTTATTATCTTTTTGACCCGGGAGTAACCAATATCCTGGCTCATACCCTGGCTGATGAACTTAATCCCAGAGTACGGGGACGGCGTTTTGAACAATTTGTCATAGGCCAGCTTATAGCCTTGGTCCATTATCAGCGCCGGGATGTACAATTTTACTATTGGCGCACTAATCAAGGTGCTGAAGTTGATCTGCTCCTCTGCCGAGGCATTGAAATCCTGGCAGCCCTCGAAATAAAGTCTTCCCGCAATATAAATATGCAAAACCTGTCAGGTCTGCGATCTTTCCGTAAAAGTCATCCGGATGTCCCGGCCTATGTGCTAAGTGATGGCGGTTCGCAGCGTTTGCTTGCGGAGGGAGTCACTGTCATTGCGTGGGATGAATTTTTTGGCAAAATATTTGCCGGGCTTTTATAGGTTCGGCTTTCCCCGGTTGACCCCATCCGAACCAGTGCTTACTATTGAACTTCAGAAGAAGTTATGCAGAGCAACACAATGCAGGATGGATTAAATGAAACCCAAAAACATACTTTACACCGCCTTTATTCTATTTATATTCACGTTGCTTGCCGGTTGTTCGTCAAGCGTTGATCAGCAGGTTGCGGCAAAACCGCTTTTTCCTGAGCAGCACGGCTGGGATCTCAAGCAG
>JBDLJI010000332.1:0-2648 GCA_039714455.1 Thermodesulfobacteriota bacterium | reverse complement strand
ATTTATTCTACCCGCTTTTTAATTTTTCAGTGTCATGGTAGCCTGCAGAAACATATTCAGTACTTATGTTGGAGCATTGCTCCAACCTGAAAACGTGTAGTTTGAATTATACATTTTAGATGCGTCAACAGCCTTTAAAAGAGGGAATATACATATGGAAAGCCAGCAGGGCAGTTTTTTGATATCCACTTCAAAGATGCCGGACCCACGCTTCCGGGAAAAACTTATATACATGTGCGGACATACGGAGGAGGGCGCTATCGGACTGGTAGTTAATAATCCGCTTCCTGGTATCACACTTGATGAGATTTTAATAAACGCCAACATTCCGATTCCCGATTTTGAACTGCCGCCGGTTTATCTGGGCGGCCCGGTTGAAATGGAATCAGGATTTATTCTGTATACTGCTGACTACCATGCAAAAGACCAACTGCAGGTGAGTAATACAGTATGCCTGTCGAGTGATCCTCAGATACTCCAGGATATTGCCCTTCATAATGGACCAGGCAATTATCTCTTCCTCCTTGGATATGCCGGCTGGGGTCCCGGACAACTTGAAAATGAATTAACGGATAATGGCTGGCTTATACTCCCTGCCGAGGACGATATAATCTTTAAAACCCCAGACCCCCTGAAATGGAAAGTGGCAGCCCAGAAATTCGGTATTGACATAACTACATATGGCGATGTTGTTGGTAGTGCATGATTTTATCAGCCGCCCATTCGTCTGATTGAGTATTCTATATGATTGTAAAGCATCATTGGGATAAAAGTTGATGGTTCCTCAACTCTATCATCTTATTGAGCATACTGCAGATACTGGTTTTGAGGTCCGTGGCAACACCAGAGAACAGGTGTTTGAGGCCGCCGCCCTGGCCTTTTTCCACATAATGTGGCGGCTTGGGCACCACAAGGAGAGTCAGCCTGAAATTATTGAAGTAACGGGCAGTGATTTAAAAGAACTCCTCGTCAACTTTCTTGAAGAATTCCTTTATTTATATGATGCAAAAGGGTTTATCTGTAAACAGTTAACCGTTCAGTCAGTTACTGAGACAAAAATCCGTGCCAAGGCCTGGCTGCAAGAGTTTAACGATGACATAGACCATGAGTTGCTTGGAGTTAAAGCTGTCACATATCATCAACTCTATATAGGCGAAAAAGACCATCAGTGGTTGGCACAGGTATTTCTTGATATTTAGCATGCTTATGCGGATATACTATGAATGACTTCACCATCCATAATCTCAAACAGATTGATCGGTATCGCTGGCTTTTACCGAAACAAGGCAAAATGCGGACTGATGGCTTGCTCTTTCTGGACAGGAGTCTTCTGGAGCATATTAAAAATGACAAAAGTATCACACAGGTTGCCAATGTAGCCTGCCTTCCAGGAATTGTTGGTAAAAGTCTCGCAATGCCGGATATGCACCAGGGTTATGGATTTCCCATAGGTGGAGTTGCGGCGTTTGATCCTGACCAGGGTGTTGTTTCACCCGGAGGGGTTGGATATGACATTAACTGCGGTGTCCGTCTCTTACGCACTGCTCTTGAAAAGGAAGAGATAGCAACCCGGATAGATGACCTCGTTAATTGCCTGTTCACAAATATCCCGTCTGGTGTCGGATCCAAACAGCGATATTTAAAGTTAAACAAACAGGATCTAAAAAAGGTACTGGAAACAGGGGCATCATGGGCTATACGTAATGGGTACGGCTCAAATGATGACCTGCTGCATATCGAGGAAGGGGGCTGCCTAGGATGGGCTGATCCGGACACTGTATCTGATAGGGCCCTGGATAGAGGCCAGTCCCAACTCGGAACTCTGGGCTCTGGAAATCATTTTGTCGAAGTCGGCTTTGTTGATAAGATATTTGACGATAAACTTGCTTCCGGAATAGGGCTTTTCAAAAATCAGGTGACAATAATCATCCATACAGGGTCAAGAGGGCTTGGCCATCAGGTATGTGGCGATTATATCCGTCTCATGCAGAATGCTTCGCGGAAATATGCATTGACCTGCCCGACAGAGAGTTGTGCTGTGCCCCAATCCATTCTCCAGAAGGGGAGAAATACCTGTCAGCTATGGCTGCAGCAGCAAATTTTGCTTTTGCCAACAGGCAGTTCATCACAGAAGAGGTCAGACGGACTTTTGAACATGTACTGGGACGTGGGGTAAAAAAATTAGGACTTGAACTGGTTTATGATGTGTGTCACAACATTGCAAAATTCGAAACCCATGAGGTTAATGGCCAACAACAAGAGGTAGTTGTCCACCGCAAAGGTGCAACCCGGGCTTTCCCGGCCAAGCATCCCAAGGTGCCTGATGCATACAGGGAAAGCGGGCAGCCAGTACTTATTCCGGGCGATATGGGTCGTTATTCTTACGTGCTTGTCGGTACGGAAAAAGCATTACAGGAAACTTTTGGTTCCACCTGTCACGGTGCCGGCAGATTAATGAGCAGACATGCTGCAAAAAAAATTGCCAAAGGGCATAATGTAACCGCCGAACTTGCAGAGATGGGCGTAACAGTCAAAGGGGCTGGCCGGGCAACTTTGGTTGAAGAAATCCCCCAGGCATATAAAGACGTTGAGGACGTGGTCCGGGTCGTCCACGAAGCTGGCATAGCCAGTAAAGTAGCAAGACTGCG
>JBDLJI010000331.1:0-2682 GCA_039714455.1 Thermodesulfobacteriota bacterium | reverse complement strand
CAGGAAATCACCTTTAACTGTCAGCTATTAAGATGAATAAGGTATTTGAAATCTACGAAATATTGTTGGAGCATTTCGGGCCGCAGGAGTGGTGGCCTGGAGATACACCGTTTGAGATCATGGTCGGAGCGGTTCTTACCCAGAATACCAACTGGGTCAATGTCAGCCGGGCTATAGACAATCTGAAAAAAGAGAATCTCCTCTGGTTTGAAAAACTGCATGAACTGCCGGTTGAACTTCTGGCAGAAAAGATCAAACCGGCAGGCTATTTTAACCTAAAGGCAGCACGGCTGAGGAATCTTCTGAATTTTATCGGTGATGAGTACAACGGTTCCCTTGAGGATATGTTCCAAGAAGATACTTTAAATCTTCGTGAGAAAATCCTGACAGTAAAAGGGGTCGGCCCGGAAACCGCCGACAGTATTCTTCTCTATGCAGGTGATAAACCGGTTTTCGTTGTTGATACTTACACCCATCGCATTTTTTCACGCCATAATGTCACAGCTGAAGAAGACGGTTATTATGAGATCCAGGAATATTTTACGCTCTCTCTGCCGGAAGATGTGGAACTGTTTAATGAATACCATGCTCTTATCGTCAGGCTTGGAAAGGAATTCTGCAAAAAGAGCAAACCATTATGCAGTCAATGCCCGCTAAATGAGTTTAATGGGTTCATATATTCCGAGGACACCTGAATATTTTAGAGGCTGTCAGATATTGCAAATTAATGAGGACACCCTCTTGATCTTTCCTTCTGTTCCAACCTTATTTTTCCAATATAGTCCATCAGTTCTTCTTCGGAAATAATCTGCTTGGCGATAAGGATGTCGATTAGGGCCAGGTTGACAATGATCTCTGTACTTAACATATCTTCTACCGTGATATCCGTTTTTTGAAGATTCATACGTATAGCCATTTGAAAACCTCTTTATCGGTCTGGTATTAATTGATATGCCATGACTAAAGTAGTCCTGGCTCCTGCCTTCAATTTCCTCCAATGACGTTCTGGCAAATTTCTATTTATGAGCCGTAATAAAACCGACATTGCTATGCTGTCTTGAGAGTAGATTGCAAGGAGGATACCAATTCTGGAAAAATTTGATAACTAACTGTTTTGTTGGATGAAAAAATTAAAACTAGGGAAATTGCCGCTCTATTTAATTTCTATTTATGTATGATATTTAATACAATTTGTAAAAATTTTTACACCTGTGATATTTAATCGAAAAGAAATAGATGAAAGGCAGATCCACGACAAAGCTATGTCAAGCGGTAACCACCGCGCGAATATCAGCGTGCTCAACTGTTAACCATAAAGCCAGAGAAAAAAGAGGGGGAATATAATACCGGCTGCAGTAAGCCATGCCCCTCTACCGGAAATGCCTTTTTTCCCCCGAAGAACAAAAATCCCTGTAAAGGCCAGGATTCCTAAGCAAATTGCATATAAGTCTGCAAACCAGGTCCAGAGTTTTTTCGGATGATTCAGGTGGAGGAAGTTGACCTGAAACAAAAAGGGCCGTTTGGCAGCCTGTTCCTGGACTACGTTGCCGGTTAACAAATCCACATCAATGATATTGCCTTCCTGGTATATTTTTAGGGAGTCGGGTGATGGTTGAAATTTTTTCTTGAAGTCAGTGCCTGCTCCGAGTTTCTCCAAAATTTTCCTGACCTCTTGATCCGTAATCAACCTGCCTTCACTTAAAACCGGGGCAATGTTGCTTTTGATCTTTTCAATTTTATAGGTTGGATTCCAATCATGAATATGGTTGACTGCCACTCCCGAAATGACGTAAATGATGGTCAAGCCAAAGCAAAGATAACCCAGATCCCGGTGAATAATATTATTCCATCGTCGCCAATTCATACTGTGCCCCCTGTGGAGAAAATGAAAAGTTAAATCACTCTGTAATCTCTGCTCCCAGTGCTTTTATCCTGTACACTGTCATGCCGCTGGTAACACTTTCCGGGTCAAAGGATTCGCCTTTTTCCTCGGCCTTATGCTGCAACCAGGCGATGGCATCCTCTTTTGAAAATTTGAGGGCCTCAATCTCCCCTTCAACAAGGGCTTCCTTGCCGCGTGCACTCATGGGAAAAACAATTTCTCCATCCAGGACTTTGATCTGGATTTTTTCAAATGGCTTGTCACTGGCAAGATACATCCAGCAACCACGCTTGGCACACACATCAACAACCATGCCCTTCACCAAGACTTTTTTGCCGACAAATTGTTCCGGTTCTGTAAGAATTTCAGAAATTTTTGTCACCTCTGAAAGGGTAAGCTTTTCACCATATGTTTCTACATTTGAGGCAAAAGCAAGAGTGTTAAGCAGTGCAACAAGCAACAATGAAGTTATTATTCTTCCAGTTTTCATATTCCAGCTCTCCTAAAAAAACTTAAGTGTTAGATCTTTTTTAGAGTTAGATAAATAAAATTAAAGGACTTACTAATTGATAGGCACTATTAACGGAAAGTCAAACTAAGAAAAAAAGAAAAAGTTTAGGAAAGAAAGAATAACGGGGTTACCTTTATGGTTTTCATAAAACATAAGTAAACGATAGAGGGATTTTTTTCATAAAGTTATTGTGTTTTTCATTGTTATCTGTAGATAAGTAATGGAAATGATAAAAAGCTTACTTTTCAAGATTTGCCTTCATTCTTCTAATTCCGTGAAAATATATCCA
>JBDLJI010000330.1:0-2727 GCA_039714455.1 Thermodesulfobacteriota bacterium | reverse complement strand
TCAACATGGCGATCTACTGAATTATAGCAGGTGTTCATCTCACCGCCTGCAAACCAGCGGTAGAATGGAGGGTTGCTGTCATCCAGGACCGTGTCCCATTTTTTGTACCAGTCGATGCTTTCTGCTGCTTTGCCCCAGAAGGCTTCAGGCTCTTCAATGCTTTTTGTGAAAATTTCCTTATACCTGCCCATTATGGACCTCCATTAGATTTTTTCCTTTTATGCAATAGCCGCGTAATACCATCCTCATTCGTTTGAATAGCATCCGGATAATTCTTCACCCCAGTCACCACAATGTGGTGGCTGATATAAGTTTTTACCGTATAAATACCTACACTACCCGATGGGTCAACAAACTGCACAGAAAAATCATTTTTTTGGTTCTTTTTCTTACCAGCTCGGATGCTTCTTGAATATATGCGATCAAAGATCTTTAAAATTTTCCGGGTTAGGTTTCTATAACTTACTTTATTAAAGGAAATTGTGAAGAAATCAATATGGATAGTTTGGCAGGTTATGCGTAGGTCTAACCTATGTGTGAGAGCAGGAAGGAGCGAAGGTTTATTTTTTTTCCTTTGATATCAAGTTTGTTACGGAGGTTGCGGCGATGGAAATCAACAGCGCTGACCGAAATTTTAAGGAGATAGGCCATCTCTTTATTGGATTTTCCCTGGCGGACAAAGTCGGCTATCTGGATTTCCCTTGGAGTCAGGCCATGATATAGTGAAGAAAGTTTTTTAGAAAATGAGGAGGTTATTTCCGAGAGATTTGTTTTAATGGTTTCCAGGTAAACTTTTTGCGATTTTTCAGTCAAGGTGGATTCAAGCTCATTGATAAAAGGAAGTATCAGTTCTTTTACATTTGCCAGCACCTTCTTTTCCAACTCTTCTTTTGCTTCAGCGCTTTCCCTGAGCAGGACTTTCAATGCCGTATTGGTTTCTTCAAGCATATTGGTGCGCTGCCGTAAAGTCTCTTCAACCTGCTTCTGGTCGCTTATATCGCGGATGGATTCGACAGCTCCCACATAATTCCCGTCATTGTCATACAGGGGCGCCGCCAGGCCGGACAGATAGGCGCCTTTGCCTCCATAAGCAGAAGCGACAAAGGCTTCGGCATGTACGGTGTTTTTGTCTATCACCTTGAAGTCATAATGTTTTCTGAGCTGGGGATTCCGGTTTTCCACCAGATCGATCAAGATAGGCCTCTGTTTCCCGTAAAAAGGAACGGCATAAACAAAATCTCCTTTGCCGACAATTTCTGCCGCAGGAACGCCGGTCATTTTTTCAATGGCCCTGTTCCAGGCAACCACAACACCCTTGTTATCAATCACAAAAGTGGCATCCGGAAGAAAATCAATAATTTCGGTATAGTCAAACGACATATCTCTTTCAATCAACCTAGTATCATAACGGAATTAATAGATTCATATAGCCTACACCTGGCAGAGTCACAACTATTTGATTGAGTATATTTGTGCCATCAGTTATCAGGTTTTTTGGTATTTGTAGTAGGCTCCGCAGGCCCCTTCTCCGGAAACCATACAGGGGCCGATCGGATGTTCAGGCATGCAGGCGGTTCCAAAAAGTTTACAGTCCGCTGGTGTTTTGATGGACTTTAAAACATCTCCGCAGGCACATCCTGCAGGATCTTTTGCCTCGCTAATCTCTATGTCAAACTTTTTCCTGGCATTGTAACTGTCATATTCAGCCCTTATTTCCAGACCGCTGCCTGGAATAATGGTCAATCCACGCCAGAGAGCGTCACAAGGTTCAAAAACCTTATACATGATATCCATAGCCTGGCGGTTTCCTTTCTTGGTAACAGCCCTGTCATAGGCTATCTCAACCTTGGGAGTCCCTGTTTTAACCTGTTCTGCAAGCATGACGACTGCTTTCAGGATGTCAACCGGTTCAAATCCTGCTATGACGCATGGAATCTTGTATTTATTAACAAAAGGCTCATAGGCGTCGGCCCCGATCATGATAGTGACATGGCCAGGACAGATGAGTCCGTCGATCTGAATCTCAGGGTCTGCAAGCAATGCTTCCAAAGCCGGGGGCATTACTTTATTTGAAGAGATAACCGAAAAATTCTGCAGATCTTCCTGTTCTGCAGTGATTATTGCGGCTGCAACCGTCGGGGTAGTTGTTTCAAATCCCACCCCCAGAAAGATAACCTGGCGGTCCGGATTCTGACGGGCTATCTGGAGTGCGTCCAGCGAAGAATATACAGTCCTAATATCTGCACCTTCTGCCCTGGCGTCCTGCAGAGAATATTTGCTGCCGGGAACCCTGAGTAGGTCACCAAAGGTTGTAATAATAGAGCCTTGCAGTTCTGCTGCTTTAATAAAGGTGTCTATGTCTGCCGTTGCAGTAACGCATACAGGACATCCCGGGCCTGAGGTAAGAGTAATTTCAGGGGGCATCAGGTCCCTGATCCCATGGCGGCAGATGGAAACAGTATGCGTGCCGCATACCTCCATGAAGCGGACAGGCCGCAATCCTTCCTGTTTTTTGAGCAGTTCTGCAAGTTTTCCGGCAATCTCACCGTCCCTGTATGTATTCAGCCATTCCATAAAAAGATACCTGTAATTAATTGTTGAGTGCCTGAAGTACTTGGAATAATCTTCAATCTTCAATTTTTAAAAAGTGGTTCCATTGTCCCAATATATCCAATAATTGCTGTTTGTCTATTCTGTAGTTCATGATTTTTTATATTAAAGCAACTA
>JBDLJI010000329.1:0-2771 GCA_039714455.1 Thermodesulfobacteriota bacterium | reverse complement strand
ATCTCACATATATTACTATCCGGGCTTATTCTTCTTCTTTTAGGCCTGCAGCCCCTTTGTGCTTTAGCTGAGACCATAAGTGTGCAAGCCCAGGTGGACAAACAGGAAGTGACGGTTGGAGAATCTTTTCTGCTGCAGATAAAAATTGACGGCGATGATTCTCCTGCTGAACCTGATCTTTCAGGATTGCAGGATTTTACGGTGCAACCCAGGGGTGGCGGTCAGAATAACCGGGAATCCATCACTATCATCAATGGCAAGGTTAACCGGATTTCTGAACGTGGTTATGTTTTCCGTTATGCTTTAACACCAAAGCGGGACGGTATACTGATAATTCCAGCCCTTGCAATTACTGCTGCAGGCAAGACCCTGTTGAGCCAGCCTATTACTATAAAGGTATCTAAGCCTCAGCAGACTGATGCATTCAAGCTGCATCAGCATCTTTCTGAAACCGAATGCTATGTCGGGCAGCCCCTGGTTTTTTCTGTCGTATGGTATGTTAACAGGGACATTGAGGGGTTTCAGTTCCTCCTGCCTGTTCTTGAAGACCAGCGGTTTGAGATTGTAGATTTCCCAGCAGACAAAAATTATACCGGCCAGGATGCCATAGCCATTAATCTGCATGGCAATAATGTCATTGCCCGAAAAGGGAAGACAGGTCAGCATACGACCGTGACCCTGCGCAGGATTCTCATCCCCAGGGAGCCGGGAGTATATTCCCTCGAACCTGCTTCGGTGTCGAGCAGGGTTGTTACGGGCTATCGGCAGCAAAGAGACGGGCAGTCTGGAAGCCCATTTAATAACCGGTTTTTCGATGATATGTTTGGCCGACGTCAGCCCATCTTTAAGCAGTTTATTACCCAATCTCCCCCCCTGCAACTGAATGTGCAGCCCCTGCCGGATGAGAACCGGCCGCAGGGTTTCAGCGGTCTTGTCGGCCAGTACAGCCTTGCTGCCGATGCAAGTCCAACCGAGGTGAATGTCGGTGATCCAATTACATTGAATATCATGGTGACCGGTGCAGAGTATCTTGATAATGTCACTTTGCCGCCACTGAAAAACCAGCCGGGGATGGTTAACTTCAAGGTGCCTGAGGAAATTGGCCAGGGTGAGATTGACGGCAGGGTGAAAATATTCACCCAGACCATCCGGGCAAAGGACCCATCCATAACTGAAATCCCCGGTATCATTCTTGACTACTTCAACCCGGAGACAGGCACGTACGAGTCAGCACATTCAAATGCTATTCCCCTGCAGGTGAAAGCAACAAAAATAGTAACCGCCAGGGATGCTGAGGGCATCACGCCGGGTGAAGGGAAAAGTGAGCTGACTACACTGGATAAAGGTATAGCCTACAACTATGTTGGAGATGATGTTCTTGTGGACCAGCATATTGAAATTGGATCATGGTTCAGTTCGACCTTCGGTTTGATACTTCTCCTCTTTCCGCCAACAGCCTATTTGCTGATTTTGATGCCCATGTTTCTAAAACGCAAACGTATAATGGGTGCAGATGCTCTGCAGGCAAAAAGAGCGCTGCACGACTTTTCCAGGGAAGTGGCGAAGTTGCAGGAGGACATGCAGCGGAACACCTTGCAAGGAACAGCAGCCGGGCTTGTAGAAGCGATAAGGGGCTATCTCGGCAATCGATTGCAGATGCCTGCGGGTGCTTTGGTTTTTACAGATGTTGCTGAGCGTTTAAAGCGGCGTGGAGTTGATGCTGCTTTACTTACCGATTTGCAGGATATTCTTGACTGGTGCGAAGCCTATCATTATGGGGGTATTGATACAAATGGGAGCGGCCAGGCCAGCCTTGGAAAAATGCTTGATAATGCTTTGATTTTATTTAAAAATATTGATTTATGTTTCAAGAAATAAAAAGAAAGAATAATTCTGCAGCCTTGATGAAAACAGGAATTGTGCTGGTCTGCCTGTTATTGTCATTAACCGGTGTTGTCCTGGCTGGAGAGCCATCGGCAGAAAGTGAAAAAAAAGAACTCTACAGCCAGGGACAGGAGTTTTTTCATCAGGCCACTGAAATAAGTGCATCAAACCCGGAAACTGCCAAAGATCTCTATGCCAAGGCCCTTCTTCGTTTTAATCGACTTGTAGAGGAGGGAGGTGTTAGAAACGGTAAACTTTTTTACAATATAGGTAATATCAACTTTCTCTTTGATGATATAGGCAGAGCAATACTTAATTACCGCAGAGCGGAACAGTACATTCCAAACGATCCTAATCTGGCAAAGAATTTAGTCTATGCCAGGAATATGCGTCAGGATAAGCTTGAAATTAAGGATCAGAAGAAAATCCAGCAGACCCTGTTTTTCTTTCATTATGATTTTGGAACAAAAACAAGGTTGATTCTTTTCGGCATAGCATACGTGTTTTTCTGGATATTTGCCGGGATAAAGATTTTTTCACAACGCCCTTTTACCACCTGGGTGCTTACCATTTCTTTATTTTTTACGCTGTTGTTCGGCACCTCTCTTTATGCTGAACAATATCAGTCAACCAGGAACCTGGAAGGGGTCATCCTTGGTCCTGAAGTCATTGCCCGCCAGGGAGATGCAGAATCCTACCAGCCGAGTTTTAAAGATCCCCTGCATGCAGGAACAGAGTTTATGCTGTTGGAAGAGCGGGGAGCCTGGTGGCAGGTTGAACTGCCTGACGGTCGCAGTTGTTGGATTCCCTCCCGTTCCAGTGCGTTGGTGAGGAAAAAAGATAGATAAAAGGATTCAAGGATTCAAGGGGTCGAGGTTTCAAGGGTA
>JBDLJI010000328.1:0-2797 GCA_039714455.1 Thermodesulfobacteriota bacterium | reverse complement strand
ATTTCTGAGAACATTTCTGGCCACATTAAGATGTCCTTTTCCCCCATCGACAACCAGGAGATCTGGGAGAACATCCTCTTTTCGTCCTGTTTTAAAACGTCTTGTCAACACCTCGCTCATCATACGGTAATCATCAGGTTCATGTGCGGTGTTTATAGAATAATGCCTGTATTCTTTCGGTGCTTTTTCTCCCTCAACAAAGCAGACAAGTGAACCGACGGGCTGCTTGCCGCCTATATTGGATATATCCAGACATTCAACTCTTGCCGGGAAACGCTGCATATTCAGTTTAGCCTGCAGGTTCTTTGCCATCTCATGCCAGCTTCTCTCCCTGTTTTCCCGGTCAATATGAACCTGCCGGGCGTTTGCTTTCGCCATCTGAAGCAATTTTAACCCTTTGCCGCGTTTCGGAATCCGCAAGTCTACTCCCCTGCCCCGCATCTCCGTCAACCACTCAGAAAGAGAAAGGACATCCGCTATCTGAAATGGCAGCAGTAACTCCTTTGGTATTGACTGTTCCCGGCCATAAAACTGGCGCAAAACTTCACCCAGCACCTCGCTGTCATCACCGATGGGGTCCAGCAGAAAATAGTCCAGTTTGCCCAATACCATTCCCTGCCTGACATTAATAACCGCTATACCAACCCCGACACCCTTCCTCACAAAACCAAAAATATCTTGATCCTGATCCCTGTTGCTTGCCACTACCTGATTTTCCAGTGTTTTATTCAGGGCCTGCAGTTGATCACGAAAAATGGCAGCCATTTCAAAATCCATGGCTTTCGACGCCTTCTGCATATCAGTTTTCAGTTGATCACGTAATTGCCTGTTCCTGCCTTCCAGAACCAGAAGAACTTTATTCAGAATCCTGCGATACTGTTTTTTATCCACCTTGCCACTGCAGGGGGCCAAACAACGGCCCATCTGGTAATTCAGGCAGGGCCGCGTCCTTTTCTTCACATTTCTGCCTTTGCATCTGCGCAACGGAAACATCCGGTTTATAAGATTGAGCGTATTACGCATGGCTCCGGCAGAAGAATATGGGCCAAAATACCTGCTACCATCTTTCAGGCGACGGCGGGTCTTATAAACCCTGGGCCACTCCTCACCCAAGGTGACTTTAATGCGGGGATAACTTTTGTCATCCTTCAATTCTATATTGAATCTTGGCCTGTGCTTCTTTATTAATGACGACTCAAGTATGAAAGCTTCCTTTTCCGTATGAGTGAGAATGGTATCAATTGAGGCGACCTTCTTGAGCAGTAAAATTGTCTTCGGAGAAGCTGCAGCATTCGATCTCTGATAAGAGGACAGTCTTTTTCGGAGATCTTTAGCCTTGCCGATATAAAGTATCTGTTTCTGGCGGTTCATCATGAGATATACGCCGGAATGTTTCGCAACAGATTTAAGAAAATCAGAAGACAGCGGGCCTGCCTTGTACCCCCTGTTTTTTTTTGCTCCAGTTTTTTTATTACTCTCTTGAACTGTCATGAAAAATCTATTGTAAAAGGATTGTGTCGCATATTTTCCAACCAGGCTGAAGCCGCCCTGAAATTCACAAAAATTTCAGCTGACTGCTATTGTTTTCAGCATTGCCAATAGAAAAAATATATGCCATCATATATTGATATAACAAATATATATACTGCATCCTTAACCGACCGGAAAGAATAAATAAATGAAGTTAGTAACAGCAGATCAAATGCGCGGTCTCGATAACGCCGCTATAAACAATTATAAAGTTCCATCACTGGAACTGATGGAAAATGCCGGACGCCGGACCGTCGAGGTTATGCTTGACAGGTACGGCGACCCGCTGGGTAAGACTGTTGCAATTTTTGTCGGTCCGGGAAACAATGGCGGAGACGGCCTGGTCATTGCCAGGCTTCTGGCAGGCAGACTGGCCCGGCCTGTAGTTTTCCTGCTCGTCCCTTCCGATAAACTCAAAGGAGACTCTGCCCACAACTACTCCAGACTCCTTGAATTCCCCATCAAAATCATTGAAGTGAAAAATGAGGAAAATTTGCATGGAGCTGCTGCTATACTTGCAAATTGCTGGGCAGTGGTTGACGGGATTTTCGGCACCGGACTCACCAGGGAAATATCCGGGATTTTTGCTGCAGCGATCAGAATCATAAATGAAGCCTCATGCCCTGTTGTTGCAGTTGACATACCTTCAGGAATAAACACTGACAATGGGGAAACCCTGGGAAGCTGCGTGCAGGCAGATATTACTATCACTTTCGGCCAGGCTAAGATCGGCCAGGTAATCCATCCCGGTCGGGATTACACCGGACTTCTTGAAGTGGTTGATATAGGCATACCGGAAGAAGCCGTTGCCGAGGCCGATATACGATTGGAACTCCTGGAAAGCAAGGTGGGGAGATGGCTCCCTGACAGGGCCCCGACAGCCCATAAGGGCTCTTTTGGCCACCTGCTCATAGTGGCTGGAGCCATGGGAAAAACCGGTGCCGCACTTCTCTGCGGCTCAGGCGCACTGAGGTCCGGTGCAGGTCTGGTTACCCTGTGCATACCCTACGAATTAAACCAAATCATTGAATCAGGCCTATGGGAGGCCATGACGGTTCCCTTACAGTCTGCAGCACAGGGCATTCTCTCCATAGAAGATTTCCTTGTCATCAAGGATACACTTCAAGGCAAGCAGGCCGTCGTCATCGGTCCAGGTATAGGCACAGCGACAGAAACTGCGGAGCTTATAGAAAAACTCTATTGTGAGATAGAAGCACCTATGCTCGTTGATGCTGATGGCCTCAATATTCTTGCAGCTGACACATCA
>JBDLJI010000327.1:0-2798 GCA_039714455.1 Thermodesulfobacteriota bacterium | reverse complement strand
AATGCTGAGTTTGCTGGTCCCGGGATAGATATTATCTCCCATGTCAACTGTGCAGATGCGATGAAGAAAAGTGCGGTTGATACACTTGCTAATGCAAATGCTTACGGCCTTACTCCTGAAGATATGGATGGCACTGTACTTGCCTACCCCAATATAACTTTTACTGACAGAATGCGGCTTGATTTGGGTGGGATGGAAGTTGAACTGATCTACATCGCGCCATCCCACTCAAAAGGAAGCATCGTAGTCCATATACCTGCTGAAGGGGTTATGTTTGCCGGGGACATTCTTTTTGCAGATTTTCACCCATACATGGCTGATGGTGACATTGCCGGCTGGCAAGAAACGATTGATTCTATAATGGCCCTTAACGCTGAGAGGATTATCCCAGGCCACGGGCCACTTTCAACAAATAAAGACCTGGCAGACATGAAAGCCTACATTGTTACTTTTGATAAAAGGGCTAAAGATCTGGCTGCCGAATCCAACGAGGTTGAATACATTGTGGCTGAACTGAAGAAGTCCATGCCCGTCAGAACAAGGGGTGAAGGACTTATCCAAGCCAACGTACAGGGCAAATATTTGAAGGTAAAAAACGAGTAAAGCAAAAAGTTAACCTATTTATATTGCAGCTTGTCCGGGACATTTGGGAAATATCGACCTATCATAACCACATTCAATATTGAACGATAGTCCGGTTTCAGCAGTTCACATGGTGGAGTTATATTGACAAGTTGAAATATTGCCTGAAAACCACCTTAATATCACTTATCATGGCAAATTGACCTGATTATCAATGGTCCGCATCATAGAGAGAGCATGATGAAATTGAAATGTCAGTACGTTTCTGCAACTGAAGCCGGTGATGAAATCTTCCAGGTTTCATTCGAGGCAGTGCGCGATCAGGAGGATGGACCATACCTTCTTCTCCAGCGTGCCTTTTTGGAAGAAGACGATGGGGACGATGCAGCATGCTACATCGAAACCAATGAGGAGCATTTGATCGGACACTACGCGAAGATCGGCGCCGCACTTACGAGAAACCGACTGACCATCAATCTTCCACCACCGGCGAACGAAACGATAGAGGTAAACTTTCAAGCAACGGATCCAGAGTTTCAGAAAATCAGGCGCATGCTCGCCATTATCCTGCAGCAAGATCTTAAGTGACGTAAGAAACAACGAGAGATGCCAACAATAAAATGAACCGGATTGGTATAAGCCCAATGCCGGTGACTTAAACGGCTAACGCAATCCCCACTTGCCAAAGCTGCTTTTCGACTTACGCGGGTATGACCTGTGTGGCCGTTTTATATAACGCCGCCAGGAAATTTCGCGAATACAGCGGCGGTAATGTTCTTCGCATTCATCTATTGTCTCGCTTGTCCATATTTTATCAACAAAGCGCGAGACGGCAAGGAATGCTGACTTTTGTTCAACTTCATCAACAGGGATAAGATATTCATTTGCAGCCTCCATTATCATAATTCTGACGAGCAGACAGTACAAGTATATGGCAACAATTTCCTGATCGATGAAATGACAGTTTTTCCCTCTGAAGTTTTCTGCTTCAAGGAGTTCTTTGATAAGCTTGAAAAATTCTTCTTCCTCCCAACGGAGGTGGTACAGTTCTCGGAGTTCACTGAGAGAATAACGCTTTCTGTCAGTGAGTGTTGTAACAAATACGCCTGATCCTTTTCCAGGCAGGCGCATTTTAAGGACACGGAGTTTGATGGGGCAAGGAGGTGATTCACCCTGTTTAAGCCTTTGGCGAACGATTTCCGCGGACGGTTCGATGGTCACTATTCCATCACGTCGGCCTTGCGCAAGGAATTTTTGGATGTTGCCGAAGAGACCGTTTTCCGGGAGTCGCACGAGAAAACCGATGCCTTGATCGATCATTTTTTCAAAAAGCTCAAAGCCTGGATATCCTCGATCCAGGAGGAGCAAATCATTGGGGCCGAGATCTTTGATCAACTCCGCCGCCATGGTTCTCTCGCTGGTATCATAAGGCCCCCACATGAAATTGAGAGGAGTTTTTGCCAAGACGTCATACAAGGCACAGGAGAGCATTTGAGGATAATGGGCACCGTAAGGAATCCCATACACTTCAGCCAATTCTTCGGAAAAAGGAAGGTTCTTTTTAGTGCCGTCGATAGCCAAGACCCGGAAGCCTTTCCACCTCACGTGAGCAAGAGGCGCTGCCAGTTCTTGGGATTTGTCGACAGCTCGCTCATAAAGGGATGTTATTGCATCAAGAGGAAGCTTGTGCCTGGCCCTGATGAAGGCAGATTTGTCAGGCGGTATGAACGTTTCTGATTTGTGGGCTAATCCAGTTTCGCTGAAGAATCTGTCGATGACCTTTTGATACCCAACACGGCTCCCAGGCCGTACCATATTGAGAATCATTGCAATGGTGATCAAAAGAGGAAGCTTTCTGTCGCGGGTGAAGTCGCGCTCTTGAAAAGAGGCGTCAATGTCGTCTTTGTTGTGGGGGAGAAAATCGTTGATAAATGGAAGGGAAAATTCTTGAAATTTTTCGGTGTGATTTTGTGATGTTGGAACACAATTTTCATTGCAACTTCATTGCCAGCTCCTCCTTTTGGTATTATTTTTTCAAATAAAATCAAAGCGTTGAATTCACTATAGCATGTCTGTCGAGAAAAACAAATAACTTCAGCTGGTTGAAAAAAGTGCTGACTGTCTAAACCCTTAAGTCACCGGCATTGTATGTAAGAGAGAGTATTACAAGTATTTTCAATTGATATTGTTGCATAAATTTTTTCATTATTATTAGT
>JBDLJI010000326.1:0-2801 GCA_039714455.1 Thermodesulfobacteriota bacterium | reverse complement strand
AGAGGACCTGGGCTATCCCCATGGATGACGGTTCTGTTGACGAGCGCGGTATCCGTTACGGTGAAAATCCGGACCAGGAGGCAGCGCTGTACGAACTGGTTAACGGCAACCTCGTACTTGGCGACTGCAAATTTATCGAACCGGGTAATGGCCTGGTTTCTGCCATACCGGTGGAAGATATGCTGCAGGTTGGAAAGCATCCAGGCAAGATCAACCTGACTGATGTTGACAACGGCCTTAACATCATCAAGTACCTGATGGATAAACCGACAGCTGTTATTCTCAAGCACAACAATCCCTGTGGTGCTGCCAACGGTTCAACATTGACCGATGCCTATAATAAAGCCAACCGTGTCGACCGCATAGCGGCTTTCGGCGGTGCCCTCATTTTAAACAGGCCTTGTGACAAGGATACGGCTGAACTTATCAAGAACAACTATCTCGAGGTTGTCTGCGCACCGGATTTTGAGGACGACTCCATTGATATTCTTGCGTCACGTAAAAACCTGCGTATCATCCGTATGGGCCAAATCGACAGGCTGACTGAATTTGAGAAATTCCGCTTTGTTGATTTCAAAAGTTTGATTGATGGCGGCATCATTGTGCAGCAGTCAGCTGTCAACTCCATTCGTTCAAGGGCAGACCTGACGCCTGCGGTGTCAACCTATAAAGGCCAGGAACATCGTGTTGAGCGCCAAGCAACTGATCGGGAAATTGATGATATGCTCTTTGGCTGGGCTGTGGAACACGGAGTTACATCGAACTCCGTTCTCTATATCAAGGATGGCTGCACTGTGGGTATCGGCACCGGCGAGCAGGACCGTGTGGGTGTGGCAGAGATTGCCGTGCACAAGGCCTATATCAAATATGCTGATATCGTCTGCTTTGACAAGCATGGCATTCCATATGCCGATCTTGCTCTTGAAGTAAAGCAGGGTAAACGCGACAAAACGGAACTGGAGGCCATTGATGCTAAAACCAAAGCAGACAGGGCCGGTCTTCCAGGCTCAGTAATGATCTCCGATGCCTTCTTTCCCTTCCGTGATGGTGCAGATGTGGGCATCGAGCAGGGAGTTTCAGCCATTCTGCAGGCCGGCGGCTCCATGAATGATTACCAGACAATCCAGGCTTGCAACGAGGCCGACCCGCAGGTTTCCATGATGTTTACCGGCCAGAGGTCCTTTAAGCATTAATCTGACTTCAACTAGAATAACTCTAAAAAAAAGGCGGAGCCTAGACGGTTCCGCCTTTTTTTGTCAAATACCTACAAATGGAAACTCTCCTGTGAGAAAAAAAGTCGATCCCAAACAATTCGGCCTGCCTTGCCGAACTCTCATCGAAAAACTCGACAATAATCACTACGTGCTGATCATTGATCGCAAGAGCCGCGTCATCATGGCTGATGGGAAAAAGCTTATCTACGAAGCCATCAACTTATACCATTTTTTGCAGCCCTTCCCAGAGTTCTCTGATGGCTGAAGTTGCTGGAGCATCAGGAGAGTATTTGAGTAATGGCTGTCCGTGAACGATCGATTCCACCACTGAAGTATCAAAAGGGATACGGGCTAATACGCTGATATCTTTATTACGGCAGACCTGCTCTATCTCATTGCAGTAATCAGGCTGCAGGTCCCATTTGTTTATAC
Source organism: Thermodesulfobacteriota bacterium (assembly GCA_039714455.1). GTDB lineage: Bacteria > Desulfobacterota > Desulfobulbia > Desulfobulbales > BM004 > BM004. The sequence goes on along the minus strand of JBDLJI010000326.1, from coordinate 1,155 downwards.
AGACACCGGTCCGCACGTTAAAATGTTTGGCCAGGTCGGCTACCCGGTTGAGGTCATGGAACCCTGACAAGGTGGGCTCAGTCACCAGCAGGACAAAGTCAGCCCCGGACATGGAGGCAATTACCGGGCATCCGATCCCGGGCGGGCCATCCACCAGAATCCAGCGTTTAGATCTTTTCTCAGCCAATTCCCTGGCCTGTTTCTTTACGAGGCTGACAAGTTTCCCTGAATTCTCTTCACCTATCCCCAGCCTGGCATGAACCATGGGGCCGTACTCTGTATCGGATATAAACCAGTCACCGCAATTTTTGTCCACAAGGGAGATGGCATCTTCCGGGCAGAACTGGGCACACACCCCGCATCCTTCGCAGCTGAAAGGCAGCAGTTCTGCTGTTTCCTGGAGGCTGAGGGCATGAAACCGGCACAGATCAACACAGGTGCCGCAAGCGTTGCAAAGAGTTGGATTTATACTGGCTTCAACCCCTGACCAGAACTGGTTATCCTCCAGAATCCGGGGGGCAAGGATAAGATGGAGGTCAGCCGCATCAACATCACAATCGGCCAACACATTGTCATCCATAAGACCGGCCAGGGAGCCGGTGATCGTAGTTTTACCTGTGCCGCCCTTGCCGCTTAGAACAAGAATCTCTTTCATGATCGGAGTTCCTCAAGCAATGAAACAAATGAAGAGCGCAGTACGGGACTGCTTTCAATGAGCGGCATACCCACAGCATAGCCCTCTGCTATTTTACGATCAAAGGGGATTTTCATGTGTACCTTTATTTCTTCACTGCGGCACCAGTTTTCCGCCCCTTTGTCGCCAAGGTCGAACCGGTTGATAATAACCCCAAAGGGCACCTCAAGTTTACGCAGTACTCCTGCTGCGATTTTCAGATCATGAAGGCCGAACGGTGTAGCTTCAGTGACCAGCAGGGTATAGTCAGCCCCTTTCACAGTGGCCACCACCGGGCAGGAGGTGCCGGGCGGCGCATCAATAATTACCAGGCAGTCTTCAGCAGTTTCCTGCTTGACCGCTTCTATAAGCGGCACAGCCATGGCCTCGCCAACCCGCAGTCTGCCGTGGACGAAATCGATTCCAGCTGCAGCTCCCTGCTCCTTGACGCCGATAAGCCGTTTTCCCTTGGCCAGCGCCTC
>JBDLJI010000325.1:0-2802 GCA_039714455.1 Thermodesulfobacteriota bacterium | reverse complement strand
AGCAGATTTTATTAGAAGAAACTTTTTTGCCTTACAAAATATCTGCTACGAGTATTACAAAAACCATGACGGTCCTGAGTTGTAGTTGAAAACATCAGATTGAAATAAATGCATTCCCGACAATCAGAAAAGACATGGCTGCTACGGCAGTTCCCAGTAAATGTATCGCAGGAGCAAGCTTGCAAAATTGCTGAAGAAACAGGCCTTTCTGAAAAGATAATCAAACTCCTGATACTCAGGGGGATTTCGGGTGTGCAGGATATCAACGATTTTTTAACCCCATCCCTCAATCAGCTGCCGCGTCCCCACCTTATGAAAGGAATGGAAGAGGCAGTTAAGATACTTTTGGAATCTCTGAAATCCGGGAGACCTGTAACTGTTTATGGGGACTTTGATGCTGACGGGGTGACATCCACTACTGTTCTTTCCCTGTTTTTTACTGAACTTGCTGTACCATCAGGATATTACATTCCTGACCGTTTGACTGAAGGGTATGGTTTGAACCTTGAGGCTGTCAGGAAAATTTATGAGACCAATAAACAACAGTGGGGCGAGCCAGGGGTCCTGATTACTGTCGATTGCGGCATCAGTGACGAGGAAGTTGTAGACGAGGCAAAAAAACTTGGCTTTACAGTAATTATCACAGACCATCATAAACCGCCGATAAAACTTCCACCGGCTGATGCTATTCTCAACCCTCTGCAGCCAGGATGTGGTTTTCCATGCAAGAATCTTGCAGGAGTTGGGGTGGTTTTCTACCTGATACTTGGTTTGCGTTCCGAGTTGATAGAAAACGGCCACTGGTCTAAGGATAAGATTCCGAACCTCAAGTCATACATGGATCTGGTAGCCATAGGCACTGTGGCTGACCAGGTTCCAATCACTGAATGCAATAGAATTATTGTCAAGGCAGGTCTGGAAATACTCAACCAGGGTAACAGAATTGGCTTACAAAAACTTTTCGCTGACAACAAAGGTTATACATCTGAAGCTACAACCGAGGATATTGCTTTTCGCATTGCGCCCCGGATTAATGCAATCGGTAGGATTGGTTCGGCAAAAAAAGCTGTTGAACTTCTGAGTACCGGCATAGTCGAGGATGCAGGAAAACTGGCTAATGAGCTTGAAGAGGCCAACAATGTAAGAAAAAACATTGAGGCCAATATCTTTGATGAAGCAGTACATTTGGTTTCAACAGATACCCTTAAAGCAACAAACTCATTACTTTTGTATAAAAGTGATTGGCACCAGGGTGTTCTGGGAATCGTTGCCAGCAGGTTGACTGACAAATATAACCGTCCCACCATCCTGCTTACAGATTGCATCCCGGGAGATACTCTTGAAACAAAAAAGCTGGTAAAGGGCTCAGGACGGTCCATCGAAGGCCTTGACATCCATCAGGCGATTTCTTCATGCCAGGAAATGCTGGAACGGTTTGGCGGTCATAAGGGAGCCGTAGGACTGACTCTTTCCAAAGACAACATAGAATCCTTTGAAGTGCAGTTTGATAGAAGTATTGCTGAGCAGCTCGAGAAGAGTAATCTCCAACCCCCAAGCCTCATGATTGATATGGAAGCAACTCTGGAATTACTTTCAGACAAAAATTTTATTTCTGCTTACAGTCTCCTGGCTCCTTTCGGTTCCGGTAATCCTGCTCCTGTTTTCTGCCTGAAAGGGCAAAGATTGACAAATCCACGTCTGGTAGGCGGCAACCATCTCCGCTTTACAATTATGGATAGAGGCAAATCTATGAATGGCATTGGCTTTGGTTTTGGAAACTTTATCCAGGATGCCCAGAATTCTTTAATGGATATTGCCTTTACATTACAGCTCAATTCATACATGGGACAGAACAAATGGGAAATTCGTATAATCGCTCTGCACCCAAGCATCCATTGATTTTTTCTGTGACCAAATCAAGCGGTTTCTTATGGATATATTGAACAAAAGGATTTTGTCATGAATGAGCCACGAAGAATAAAAAAAGTCTTTAAAAGCAAACAAACTGTTGAAGGGGCCGGGGTTCATCTCAAACGTGCTTTAGGATTCAGTGAAGTGCCTCTGTTCGATCCGTTCCTCCTTTTGGATGATTTCCGTTCAAATAACCCTGTTCATTACACAAAAGGATTCCCGTGGCATCCGCACCGGGGAATAGAGACTATCACTTATGTACTGCAGGGCAAGGTTGAGCATGGTGACAGTTTGGGCAATAAAGGTATCATCGATTCAGGCGATATACAGTGGATGACTGCCGGGAGCGGCATAATTCATCAGGAAATGCCTAAAGGTGACACACATGGGGTAATGGAGGGCTTTCAACTTTGGGCAAACCTGCCGGCATCAGAAAAGATGAGGTCTCCACGTTACAGGGATATCAAATCAAACCAGATACCGGTTATAACCCTGAATAATGGAACCAAGATTAAGATCATCTGCGGAACAATAAATAATGTCCATGGTCCGGTGAAGGATATAATAATTGATCCTGAATATATTGATGTAACAGTTCCTGCCAACACTACATACGAACATCCCACCAAAATGGGACACACGGTTTTGGCCTATGTTATTGAAGGCCAGGGTTATTTTTGCAAGGAGAAGAAACCATTTGAGCATCAAATTGAAGGTGAAAACTATTTTGATATGCAAACCGATCCCATAGCAGACAACGGTACGTTAATTCTTTTTGAGGATGGGAAAACCATACATATTGAAACAGAAGAGGGTCAGATACGATTCCTGCTCATTTCAGGCAAACCAATAGGGGAACCCATTGCCTGGTATGGTCCAATAGTCATGAAC
>JBDLJI010000324.1:0-2828 GCA_039714455.1 Thermodesulfobacteriota bacterium | reverse complement strand
CCCGAACCGGGTTGCCACTTAAAATGGTTTTGCCGGCTGGAAAATATTTTTCACTGCCCGGCAGAGAAACAAAAATCTTATTGGCGATGTAGCCCAGCAGCTTATTCGCCAGTCCGGGTATGGAATTTTGTTCATGAATGCAGGTGGTGACACCCAACAGGCGCGCTGCAAGAATCACCGGTCCTGTTACATAACCGCCCACTCCAAATACAAGGTCTGGTTTGAATTTTCGTATAATCTTCGCAGCTTCCCATAAGGCCAGGGGTTGCTGAAACAGGGATTGGAGAATAGTGGAAAATTTCTTGCCTTTAATTCCCTGACTTTTGATGGTTGTGGTTTCAAAACCAACATCGGACAGGGCTCTTTTATCGACCTTTCTTTCGGTGCCGATAAACAACACTTCAGCGTCGGGATATGCTCGCAACATTGCCTGAGCCAGAGATATTCCCGGAAAGAGATGGCCACCGGTACCGCCTCCGGTAACTATAAGCCGTATATTATGCGCTTTATCTGCTTTCATTTTAATGAGATATAGCCCCTTCCGTTTTGCCGGCAGAATTGTTCTTCATCTCCAGAACAGAATTTTTAAAAACAGTCCCACGTTCGGCGTAGCTTGAAAACATGTCAAAACTTGCACAGGCAGGTGACAAGAGGACTGCATCGCCTGGTACAGCTAAACTAGCCGCCCGGTACACAGCCTCCTGGAGACTGTCCACAGTCTCAATGTTGGTAAAAGCCAAAAAGGCACGTGTCATTTTATCCCTGGCTTCACCAATGAGCAGCATATGTTTGACCTTCTGGCGTACCGGTTCGGAAAGTATTGAATAATCACCGCCCTTGTCCCTTCCTCCGGCAATGAGAATGACAGGTTGCTTTATGGCTTCAAGGGCAGAATAAACCGCCCCGACGTTGGTTGCCTTTGAATCGTCGATATAACTGACCCCGCTAATTTCAGCCACCAGTGTCATTCGGTGTTCAAGGGGTTCGAAGGAAAGAAGACCCTTTAGAATGTCCTGTTGCTGACACCCCATTAATCGGGCTGCAAGAATGGCTGCTGCAGCATTTTGCAAATTAGGTGAATTTCTCAGGCTGGTTGTGCTCAAGTCGTATTCCTCGCCATGCATGTTGTCGGGCAGGGCGGAATCACTGCTGTTTTTCAGGATAATTCTTTCAGCGTGTATGGTTGCACCGGCAAGATCAGCAAGCTCTTCACCAAAAAAGAACTTCTTATTTTTGGGCCACAGGTGTTTGCGGTTCATAATTTCAGAATCGTCAGCATTAAGAATTGCAAAATCATCCGGCCCCTGGGCAGCAAAAATTTTGAATTTGGAATCCACGTAAGCTGAAAACGAAGTATATCGTTCCAAGTGATCCGGGCTGATATTGAGCAGGATAGCTGTTTTGAAAGGCAGGCCGTATTCCCTGCCAGCGGTGTCAAGTTGAAAACTGCTTATTTCCGCTACTACAATATCATCATCCTGGGTTCCTGAGACATATTTTAAAAGCGGTGTACCAATATTGCCCCCCACAAAAATATTTTTGAAACTGACCTTTAAAATATCACCTAAGAGGGTTGTTACCGTGGTCTTGCCGTTGGTGCCTGTTATCCCAACTACAGGGGTTTTCAGGTAATGTGTTATTATTTCCAGCTCTCCTAATATTGGAATGGAACTGCGTCTGGCTTCAACAAGTGGTTTAATGGAAAGAGGGATTCCCGGGCTGACAAAGATAAGATCAACTGAGGTGAACAGGCCCATGGAGTGCCCACCGGTTTCAAAGGTGATATTGTTCTCCTCAAGCCAGGCGAGGATCTCTGGTGCAATAGTGTTTTTTGGGGATGAATCAGACACGGTAACGCGGGCATCATGCTGCAGGAAAAATTTTACAGCAGCCACACCTGTTTTTCCCAGGCCAACGACAAGAATAGTCATTCCTGGAGATAGAAAGTTGCCGGTGTCTGTATTTGCTATCGAAGTTGCCATAATGTCTCAATCGAACAATTTACTTGAAAGTCTTATCTACCTCAGTTTCAAGGTTGCCAGGGCCATGAGGCCGAGGATGATGGATATGATCCAGAAACGGACCACAACCTTTGGTTCGGCCCAGCCCTTTTTTTCAAAATGATGGTGAAACGGCGCCATCAGAAATACCCTTTTGCCGCCGGAAAGTTTGAAAAAAACTACCTGAATAATGACGGACAGGGCTTCCATGACAAAAATACCACCGACAATCGCCAGCAGTATCTCCTGCTTTGTTATAATTGCTATGGCTCCAAGGGTCCCCCCCATGGACAGTGATCCGACATCACCCATAAACATATGGGCCGGGTAGGCATTGTACCAGAGAAAACCGAGACTGCTGCCGACAAGCGCGCCGCAGTAAACAGCAAGTTCTCCTGAACCCGGAACAAATGGCATTTGCAGATATTCTGCCAAAAGGGCATGGCCGGCCAGGTATGAAAAAACAAGGTAAACGGAGCCGGTGATGATAATCGGTCCTGCTGCCAGGCCGTCTAATCCGTCAGTCAGATTAACTGCATTGGAAGATCCGACAATAACGAGAATTGCGAAAACAATATAAAACCATCCGAGATCCGGTCTGAAGGTCTTAAAGAAAGGAATGCTTAAATGGCCATCAAAGTTTGGGTGACTGTAGAGAATTATCCCGAGAAGAAGGGCACCGGTAATCTGTAATAATAATTTGCCTTTTGCACTTAATCCCTTGCTGCTCTTGATGTTTATTTTTTTAAAATCATCAATGGCCCCAATGACGCCAAACCATAGCGTGACACCTAGAATTAACCAGACATAGCGGTTGGTCAGGTCGGT
>JBDLJI010000323.1:0-2831 GCA_039714455.1 Thermodesulfobacteriota bacterium | reverse complement strand
AAATGTTGTCTTAACTGAACTGCACCTTCCTAACACATTGTGGCACTTGATTGATCTGTCTATAACTTGTTATAATTACTCTGACATTTCTTTTACTAAATTCTCTGAATTTAAATATCAGGTAACCATTATGACAATATATGAAATTAGAGTAATTGCCCAAAATATGGATATTGACCCCAAGAAAAAAAATAAGATTGATTTAATTAAATCAATTCAAATAAAAGAGGGGAATAAGCCTTGTTTCAGAGCGACAGGTGGTTACTGTGACCAGACAGATTGTTGTTGGCGAAGTGATTGTCTTAAATAAAAAAACATTCCTATTGTGGTGACATCTTGATTTTCATATTTATTCCTTTGTAACCTTTTTTGTTTTCAATCGTTCTTATTCTATATAGGAATTTCTATTATTCATTAACCTTCAGGTTTTGCTCTCCTATGGTTCATATATGGCTATCCCGCATTTCTCACGAACATTTCAGCATTTAATAGTGAAATGATAAAAAAATACAGACAATTTTATGAAACATACAAGACTAAACTGTTCCGCTATTTGATGTTCAAGTGTGGTAATTATGAAGTCTCCAGTGATATTATGCAGGAAAGCTTCACCCGCCATTATCAGTATTCCAAGAACAGTCCTGATGTTTCGCCGGCATTTCTTTTTACAATTGCTCGCAATGCCCTGGTGGATTACCAACGACATGAAAACAACTACACCCTTATCCAGGACTATGCGCCGCAGTCCTCCCCTCAGGACCTTGAGGCTGACTTTATCATACGTGAAGAATGCCAGATCGTTGCGGCGGGCTTCAATAAGCTCCCACGTGAGGATCGGGAAATCCTGGCGCTGGTTGTTACCGGTCTGCCATACAAGCAAGTAGGGGAAATCCTGGAGTTGAGCGAGTCAAACATAAAGGTACGGGTCCACCGGGCCAGACTAAGATTACGGGACATTATAAAGAGCGGAGAAAACTAATGGACTATTTAATTAGCATGTATATTGATAATGAACTGTCAATTGATGACAAAATTTCATTCGTTGAGCATGTTCATGCAGATCAACGCATCACGGATGATGCTGTTTCTTTTCTCATGCAGGAAAAGGCTCTTCGCAGTTCGCTGGCTGAACAGGTTCCGGATGTGGTTCTTCCTTTTTTGCAGCGGTCCAAATTCTCCTTTTTGGCTCCAAAGCCTTTAGGGGTGGCCTTTGCAGCTTCTCTGCTTATCCTTGTGGCGCTCTACTTTACGCATACCCAGCCGCCCCAAACCGCTTTCCATCCCTCACCTGCCAGGCATCAACACAGGTTTGTCATATATCAGTCAGGAGTCAAGCAGATTGAAATAGCAGGAAGTTTTACCAATTGGCAGCGGATTCCCCTGCAGCCCGCCGGATCGACCGGCTACTGGGAAATAACCCTGGAGATTCCGCAAGGGGAACATGCATTCAGCTATATCCTGGATGGCGATAAGATTCTGGCGGATCCTACAATTCCCGTAATGGAAGAGGATGACTTTGGAACTATTAATTCAATACTTGTTGTGGAGACGACATAATGAAATCCGTACTATTACCCATCATGCTTTTGGCCTTACTTGTTTCAGCCTGTGCAGGAAAACATTACTCCAAGCTGAATGGCGACGAGGTTGCCTTTTATTATAAGGACTCTGAGGCGCAAGATGTCCTTTTTGCCTCATCACGGGATAATTACAAACTCCTTGCTGCTCGAGAGATCAAGAACCACTTGTGGGAAGTATCTATTCCTGCCGAGAAAGGATTTGCATATTTTTATGTTGTCGATGGGGTCATTACCCTGCCTGACTGCCCCTTTACTGAAAATGATGATTTCGGCTCCAGGAACTGCCTTTATAAAGTTGATATGTAACCATTTCAGAAATCAAACGTTTAATAGATAAATAAATCAATATAGACAGGAGAGAAAAAGATGAAAAAAACAATTATTATGCTTGCATGTTTACTGGTTGCCCCACTTTTTGCGGTTGCAGAGGAGAGTGAATCCCCCCCTGATCAGGTGAGAACTGTTTTGCAAACGCAGGACCGGACACAGGATCAGATAGACAAGGATGATCCGGCCTATCTGCAGGCAATGCACCAGCATCAATTCAGGGAGCAGAATGCCCTGCACATCCAGAATATGGTCCAGGAGGCGCAAATGAAAGGATTGCCCACCGAGCCTATGCAGAACAAGGTCCATGAGGGGATAGCCAAAAAAGCTGATGAGGAGGCAATCGTCCGGGCTGTTGAGCAGGTGCAGAACAGGTACGAAAATGCCTACCAGCATGCCCGGGGTCTTTTTGATGATCCACAACAGGTGCGAAGCATGGGCAACCGGTTCGCTGAGGCGAATGCTGCCGGACTCGCCAATGAAGATGCTGCAAGGATAATGGAGCAGCTGCAGGATCGGACCAGGAGCATGAATCGCGAGCAGGCCTTCAATCTTGCGGAAGAAACCGTCAAAGGTGCACGCAACATGGCAAGGCAGTCCGTGTCCTCTCCAGCTGTAGCAAATGTATATACCAATGCCCTCAAACACGAATACAAGGCCAAAGACATGCAGACCCTGCAGCAGTCCTTTGCCAACCAGGCCAGGTATGGAAACCCTGAAAATGTCGCACACGGTTTCTCCCAGGGCATAAGTCAAGGGATTGGAGCCGGCGGACTTGGCGGTAGTGGCGGCGCAGGTGCAGGATCAGGCGGCAGTTCCGGCAGTGGCGGAGGTTCCGGCAGTGGTGGAGGTTCCGGTGGTGGCGGAGGTTCCGGCGGTGGCGGAGGTTCCGGCGGTGGCGGAGGTTCCGGCGGTGGCGGAGGT
>JBDLJI010000322.1:0-2837 GCA_039714455.1 Thermodesulfobacteriota bacterium | reverse complement strand
TGGCTTGTCGCAGAGGCAAGTGATGGTTCCTTTTGGGGAACCGGTTTTTTAATGCGCAGAACTGCCTCGCAGCCGGGACACTTAAATTTAACAACCTCGGATAAAATTTTATCAGGATCGAATTTAAGCTTTGCCTTACATTTCGGGCAAATTATTTTCTTTTTGGCCGCCATTTTTTGTCGAGCTGTCTTCTATTTTTTTTCGTTGCTTTTTATCGAATAAAGTTAAGGTCGCAATCTCCTAACACTATAATTTACCTGAATAATAAAAAAAACAAATAAAATTAAGACTATACTTGTTTTGACCTGCGATTTTCGTCTAAAAAGTGACATTATTTCTTAAATACATGAGAAATGGACGGTATTGGCTTAAGTAAGCAAGTAATTTTATTATATCTCAGCGCATTTAACTGAAAAAATTAATTTTCTCTGATTTCTGGATGATTTTTTAGGATTGCATGATATTTTTGTGCCTGTTAGCTATTTGATAATTATCCTGGTTCTTTAAAAAACAGCACATTATCTGGAGCGCGGTAAAATGAAGATTTTTCTGCATGGTCTTGAGAGCAGCAGCAAAGGTACGAAGGCTGTTTTTCTGAGTGATCGTTTTCCTGAAATAAAAATACCTGATTTTACAGGCAGCCTTTCTGAACGTATGCAATCTTTATATGCCATTCTTGCAGGGCAGAACAATATTATACTCATCGGGTCCAGTTTTGGCGGTTTGATGGCTACGGTTTTTGCTATGGAGTATCCCGATCCAGTAGAGCGGATTGTACTCCTGGCACCGGCTCTTAATTTCCCTGAATTTTCAGATTACAAGATGCAGCAGATAGACATCCCGACCTGGATGATTATTGGAAGAGATGATATTGTTACACCTCCGGAAAAAGTTGTACCGCTGGCCAGAAAGATTTTTGCCAACCTTCATTATACTGAAGTGGATGATGATCACAGACTGGCCGGAACATTCAGGAAGTATGATTGGGAAACTCTGCTGTCCGAGTAAGAGAACCATGCACTTTTAAATAATACCCCGGATTGTCTGCTATGAAGGATTTTAATTTTGATACCCCGGTTGACCGCTGCAATACGGCAAGTCTTAAATGGGACCGGTATGGAAACCAGGACATTATTCCTCTGTGGGTTGCTGATATGGACTTCAGGGCTCCGACTGCGGTCATAGAGGCCCTTGGCAGAAGAGTAGAGCATGGTGTTTTTGGCTATGGTGTCGTACCAGAATCTCTTAATGGAGTGGTTGTTGAAATGCTGGGCAGAAGATACGGCTGGCAGGTTGACCCGGAACACCTTGTCTGGCTGCCCGGCCTTGTCTGTGGCCTCAATGTTGCCTGCAGGTCGGTCGCTGCAGAGCATGATGACGTCATGACCATGGTTCCCATATATCCGCCATTTTTAACAGCACCGGTAAATTCGAAGCAGGAACTGGCCACCGTTCCACTGAAGGCCGGCAAAGAAAAATGGGAGATAGATTTTGTCCTGCTGGAACAAAGCATAACAAAGAAAACCAGGCTGCTCTTATTCTGCAGTCCTCAGAACCCGGTGGGCAGGGTATTCAACCATGAGGAATTAGTTGAACTCGTCTCAATCTGCAGCAAACATGATATTATCATCTGTTCTGATGAGATCCATTGTGATCTCATCCTGGATGCTGACAAGAAGCATATTCCCACAGCAAGCATAAGCCCGGAGGCTGCAGCCCGTACCATTACTTTGATGGCGCCCAGTAAAACTTTCAATATCCCGGGCCTTGGTTGTTCCTTTGCAGTTATCAGCAATAAGTCCCTGAGAAATAAATTTCGCAAGGCTATGGCGGGCATAGTCCCTGAAGTGAATGTATTGGGCTTCAGTGCAGCTGAAGCAGCCTACCGTGACGGCTGGGATTGGCTTACAGAGTTACTGGAATATCTCAGGGACAATAGGAGACTTGTGGAAGAAGAAATTGATTGCATGGAGGGTCTTGTCATGCACCATGTGGAGGCAACCTATCTGGCCTGGATAGATGCGAGTTCTGTTGATCCGCTTTCACCGGCCCGCTATTTTGAGAAAGCAGGGGTGGGGCTTTCCGAAGGAAGTCATTTTGGCTCCCCGGGATTTGTTCGTCTTAATTTTGGTTGTCAACGTTCGCTCCTGCGGGAAGCTTTGCAAAGGATGAAAAAAGTGACAGCAGTCAAAAGTGCTCCTGAATAGAGAAAGAGCTGAATAAAAGAGGAGATTTGTTATGCGTGAAAATATTTCAATGGAGACCTCGCAACGTGAAGAACTGGTGGATATTACCGTTCAGGTTCAGGAGGTTGTCACACATTGCAGAGTTGAGAACGGCTTGATTGTCTTGTACGTCCAGGGGGCCACTGCAGCTTTAATGATTCAGGAGAATTGGGACGAGAGTGTACAGACGGATGTGATCAACCTGTTGCAAAAGCTTATTCCCAGAGGCGTCTGGCTGCATGACCAACAGGACGGCAATGGTGATTCCCATCTTAAGGCCGGACTGGTGGGGCCGTCAGAGTCGATTCCTGTTATAGACGGCAAGCTTGGTCTTTCACGCTGGCAGAATATTTTTCTCTGTGAATTTGACGGACCGCGGTCAGAACGGGTGGTGGTGTGCACCATTATTAAAGACTAAAAGCTATCAGCATTTAGCTATCAGCTTTCAGCAAAAGATTAAGGGAAAAAACAGAAAATAGCAGTTTCCTGTTGACAGTTGCTATTTGACTAAATAGCCTTTCGCTGACCGCTGACCGCTGACCGCTGACCGCTGACCGCTGACCGCTGACCGCTGACCGCTGACCGCTGACCGCTGACCGCTGACCGCTGACC
>JBDLJI010000321.1:0-2843 GCA_039714455.1 Thermodesulfobacteriota bacterium | reverse complement strand
CCAAGTGTCCTGGCCCGCGGTGTTGCTGTCGGAACATTTATCGGCATAACCCCGACTATTCCTTTCCATACTATACTGACACTTTTTTTTGCCTTCATCCTTCGGGGCAGTAAAGTCACCGCCCTGCTTGCCGCAGTTGTAGTCAGCAACCCCCTTACCTTCTTCCTGCAATATTATTTTTCCTGGAAGATAGGCAACTGGTTTACACCGGCGGATCATTCATGGGAAGAAGTCTCCAGCCTGCTGGAGGCGATTATCAGTGGCGGGAACTTTGGAGGAAAACTGGCTGCCCTGGCTGAGATAGGTTTTGATTCATTCATGGTCTTGATTGGCGGCGGAATTATACTTGCCGTGCCCTTTACCATCGCCTTCTATTTATTGTCTTTTCTTTTTTTTAGATCGATTCAAAAAAAGCGTCTTGAAAAGCATGTGCTCAGTTAATCATCTTTACGGATCTTCTTATGCTGCCAGATAAAAAAATAAAATATATTCTGAAGCAGCAAAAACTTGCCCCGAAGAAACGGTTCGGCCAGAATTTTCTGGTAAACAAAAATATATCAGAAAAAATTGTCCGGCTTGCCGGGATTAATCCCGATGATACCATCATTGAACTCGGTGTCGGTTTTGGCGCCCTGACCAGTCACCTGGCGAAAAGCTGCAAAAAAGTTATCGGCCTTGAGATAGATTCCGGTATTATCCGCTACCACAAGGAAGAAGGCAGCCTGCCTGACAACGTGACCCTTTTGCACCAGGATATTCTGCAGGCTGATTTCAGCAAGCTTGCCAGCGAGTCTGATGGCCGTATTAAAATCATAGCCAACCTGCCCTATTCCATATCCAACCCGCTCCTTTTCAAATTGACCTTGCACAGGGATGAGATGGAATGGGCGGTCCTGATGCTGCAAAAAGAAGTGGCCCAGAGACTGTCAGCAAACATAGGCACCAAGGATTACGGAATTATTACAGTTCGGATGGCAGCCTGCGCTTCTGCTCAAAAACTGCTTGATCTCGGGCCCCAGCATTTTCATCCACGACCCAAGGTGGATTCCCAGGTGGTGAGGATCACCTTTTATCCAAAACCCGCACGTGCTGAAGCCCTTCCCGATTATGATTACACCCTCTTCAAAATAGTTGTGGATGCGGCCTTTCAACAGAGAAGGAAGACCCTGGTCAACGCACTTTCCTCTTCCAGCCTGCTCGGTATTGATAAAAAAAGTATTGAAGCTGCCCTGGCACAGATGAAGCTTGACAGCAGGATCCGTGGAGAAAAGTTACAGGTAGAAGACTTTGTTGCCCTGACAAATATTCTGCAGCAGTCTTCAAGCATAAAATGAAATTGAACTGTTTTACCAATTCCAGCATATCCGGAGACAACCAAAATGAAAAATTTCGTCTTTCATAACCCCACAAAAATCCTTTTCGGCAAAGACACTATCCCGTCCATCGGCAGCGAGACCGCTGTCCTTGGCAAAAGAGCGCTCATGGTATATGGCCAGAGCAGTATCAAGGAAAACGGTATTTACGACCAGGTGACAAAATCACTCCAGGATGCAGGTGTCAAAATAATCGAGCATGGCGGTGTCAAGTCAAACCCGGTTTTAAGCCATGTACACGAGGGGATCAAACTCACCAAGGAACATAATGTCGATGTAATCGTAGCTGTTGGGGGCGGCTCAGTTATAGACAGCGCCAAGGCTATCTCGGCAGGTGCTCTTGTCGAGCATGATGTGTGGAAATTTTTCATCGGCAAAAAAAGCATCAAGGGCGCTCTGCCCCTGACATGCGTTCTGACATTGGCTGCTTCAGGTTCAGAGATGAACTCCGGTATGGTAGTCACCAACGAGGAGACAGAACAGAAATTCGGCTTTGCCAACAAGCACCTCTTTCCAAAGGTTTCTATTCTCGATCCCACGGCCACCTTTACAGTATCACCTCCGTACACTGCGTATGGCGCTGTTGATGCCATTGCCCACGTACTGGAATTTTATTTCACCAATCAGGAACCTTATACCCCGGTGCAGGATCACTTTATGGAAGGCCTGGTCATCAGCTGTATGGACAGCTGCGACCGGGTCCTGAAAAACCTTGTTGATTACGATGCAAGGGCTGACCTCATGTGGGCTGCCACACTTGCCTTAAATGGTCTGACTGGAGCAGGCCTGGGCAAGGTAGGCTTTCCCATGCACTTAATTGAACACTCCTTAAGCGCCCTGTACAATGTTGCCCACGGTGCCGGCCTTTCAGTGGTCATTCCTGGCTGGATGATCTACCAGGCACAAAGAACACCTGAAAAGTTCGCCCAGTTCGGAGAACGTGTTTTCGGGATCACATCAGGCCCCATAGAGAAGAAAGCTGCTGAAGGCATCCAGGCTCTGCACTCCTGGTTTGTAAAGGTGAAAAGTCCAACCAGCCTCCCTGCCCTGCATATACCCATGCAGGACATACCAAAGATAGCAGAGAATGCCGTTGGACTTGCAAAGGTATGGGGTATGAAAGATTATACAGAAGAAAAAATTGAAAAAATTCTAAAGCTATGCGTTTAGAGGTTCAAAAACAAAATCACCTTTTTCATCCTTATAAACAGGCAGCTCAATTTTGAAAGTTGCGCCTTTTTCTTCCTCTGATTCACAAGTAATTGCGCCCTGGTGCTCCTGAATAATACCATACACAATGGAGAGTCCGATGCCTGTCCCCTTGTCTGCCCCCTTCATTGTAAAAAAGGGTTCAAAAATCTTCTCCTGAATCTCTGGATCAATACCTTCACCCGTATCGGTAAAACTGATCAAAGCATGATCGTTATTAATTTTGGCGGACAGACTTATTTCCCCCTTTCCCTGTTCTTC
>JBDLJI010000320.1:0-2854 GCA_039714455.1 Thermodesulfobacteriota bacterium | reverse complement strand
TAGCCGCTTTTGCCGCTTTCGTTGACAAAATCGCTGATAGTGGTGCCGCCGCTGTCAATGGCTTTTTTCAGGACATGATGGGTGCCTGCAACAATGTTCTCCCATTCATTTATTGAGAGTGTGCTGATTTTTCTTCCAGGATTCAGGCCGGCATGAAACAAAATTTCACAGGCATAGATGTTGCCTATTCCTGCAACGACCCTGCTATCCATCAAGAAGTTTTTTACGGGTCTCTTTTTTCCTGCAGCGAGTTGACGAAGATAGAAAGGGTTAAATCCCTGCCCAAATGGTTCCGGGCCGATATGTGACAACATTGTGTTGTCAAGACCTTTGCCCGGAGGTATGACCTGGATAGACCCGAATCGTCTGATATCATTAAATCGGAGTTGCATGCCATTATCAAGGTGCAATCGGAGATGGTTATGTTTTGCCCTGGGGGAATCTGCAGGAAAGATTCCCAGTCTGCCGGTCATGCCAAGATGGACTAAAAGGATTGCCCCATTATGCATTGTGATCAGCAGAAATTTGGCGCGTCTGTCAACTGATTTGATCCGTGCCCCTTGAATAAATTCCTTCAGGTTTTTGCGGGGCATAGGCTGACGCAGCTTTCTGTTGCCCGCAACAATCTTAAGTACTTTGCGTCCGGGCAAATGAAGCACAAGGCCACGTTTTATAACCTCTACTTCAGGAAGCTCAGGCATAATTTAGAGTTTGGTTTCGCCTTCGGCCAGATCTTCAAGCCCGGTCCGGTTGAGGATAGTAATCCGGGGACCGTTTGTCTCGACAAGTTTTTTGCTGTCCATTTTAGCGAATATCCTTGAAAGCGTCTCCGGGATTGTGCCTAAAAGACTTGCCAGTTGCGACTTGGCAATGTCGAGTTTAAACTCATCAATACTGCCGTTCCTGTCACTGAGATACAGGAGATAGGAAGCGAGCCTGCCTGGAACCTCTTTGAGGGAAAGGCTTTCGATCAAATTTGAAAACTGCTTCAAACGCTGAGAAAGTGAAGCCAGCATATTTATGGACAGAGAGGGATTTTCCTTGATGAGAGAGATAAAGTCCTTTTTGGGAAAAAAAAAGACTTTGCAGCGCTCCATTGCTTCGGCATTGGCAGGATAGCGGGAATCTTCAAAAACCGGGACCTCGGCAAAGGGTTGCCCTGGGCCAAAAATATGCATAATCTGTTCCTTGCCCTCAGGAGACAGTTTATAAACTTTTACCCTGCCACTAATTACAAGATAGAAGCCCACCCCCTCATCGCCTTCCGAGAAGATCAACTGGCCCTTCTTGTATTCTTTGTCTGAAATGATTCGGGTAATTGCCTCAAGTTGTTCAACGGTCAGACCTTTAAAAAGATCTACCTGGGATAAGTGTTGTCTGATTTCCATAGAATTTGCCTTGTTGTTATGGATAGAAAAGGGTTTATTCAGCCCACAGTATCACCCCGGGCTGTAAGTGCCAAGGCATAATCCTCAATATGGGCAACTGCGACCCTACATTCTTTATGCGAAGGCCCTCCAGGGTTTTTCCAATTGAAAATAAAACCCCAGGGGCCTGATTTTTTTTGTAATGGATTAGTAATTTCAATAAGTTCCAGTTCCAAGAAGCCGGGAAGTAAACTCATATAAGAAGCCTTGCGCAAGGCCTCCTTGGCTGCCCAGAGTTTTGTCAGGGGAGCAGCCTGTTTTTCAGGCTCCACAGAAAAAAAATCCTGCAATATCTGCTTTTCGTCGTGGGTGCAGAAACGGTCGCTCACCTTAATAACCCGTGGGGTAACCTTCTGAATGTCAACGCCGCAATATCCTTTATAAACAGCCATGGCTGCTGCCATCGATGCACTGTGCGAAATGGAAATATCAGGCAGGGACTGTGTTGTATTTTCTTTATTTACAGAGAGAAAGGGTCTGCCATTTTCATCAGCAATAATACTATAGCTGGACCAGTGCATAGCATTTTTTTGAGATTCAATCTGTTCAAGCAGTTGAGCCGCTGTATACTTGGCGGCAAAACGCCCTCCAAGCCACTCTCTTTTCCGTTTGGCCGAGGCGAATTTGCTCAACAGGTCCAGTTCCTCCCTGGAAAGGTTATTGGCTAGTGCCTTTTCCTCGCCCAGTTTGTTAATTTCCTTTTCAAGCAACTGGAGATCGAGCAGGACATATGTCAGCAAGTGCTGGTATTGCAGCAGTTTTTGTACCTGAGGCGCAGAAAAGTGCAGATCTGCAACTATGCAGTTTTCTAATGGAAAGTCCATAAGTTCCAGGCTACATGGAATAATTCATTCAGTTGTTTGAAAAGGAGTATCAGGCATAGATTCCCTGAGAAATCCCTTGCTATTTATAATGAAAAAAGCTCTTTTAAAATAGATGGTTGTAATATATTTGTAATGAGTAATCGTATTTTTTAAAAGTCTTTTTTGCTGATTTGGGAATAACCTTATGGATTGGCTGTCCGGTATTACCGCATTTGATGTTTTGGTTCTCCTGATTTTCCTGGCTTTTCTGGTTCGAGGTATTTTGATTGGCTTTATTCGTCAAATTTCCTCCCTGGCAGCCATGATTGGCGGCTTTATCCTCGCAGGATATTTTGATAATGAGTTCTATCGCTTAATTCTCCCCTATATTAAAAATTCCCACACAGCTTTTCTCATAACCTATATTTTGTTGTTTGTTGCATTTTTCTACCTTATCAAGCTGCTGGGCTTAGGGCTGAAGAAGGTAATGGATATCAGTCTTACGACCTGGTTTGACAGAACAATAGGGGGACTCTTCGGTGTCATCAAGGGAATTTTCTTTACCAGTCTGCTCTTTGTTGTTGTTGGAAGCTTTCTGTCAGGTTCTAATAACTATTTAAAAAA
>JBDLJI010000319.1:0-2856 GCA_039714455.1 Thermodesulfobacteriota bacterium | reverse complement strand
TATTTAAGGTTAAAGCGAGAGTGGCGGAATTGGTAGACGCACCAGACTTAGGATCTGGCGCCGCAAGGTGTGGGAGTTCGAGTCTCCCCTCTCGCACCAAAAAAATAATCGTCTGAGAAATCTGATTTTTAAAGTATTACAGAATATTTTGAAAATACTAACAATTAATTTTGCAATGTAAAAGGAAGGGAATTGATGCAGATCACTGTTAACGAGGTTGGAGGTCTGACCAGGAAATTGAAAATCGTGCTTCCCAAAGAGGAAGTAAATAAAGAACTTGATGCTGGATTTCAAAAGGTCAAAAAAGATGCAAATATTAAGGGTTTCAGGCGGGGCAAGGTGCCGCGCCATATTCTTGAGAAAACATATGGTCAGCAGGTGAAAGCCGAGGTTGCTGAAAAACTGGTCCAAGCGACATATTTTGATGCTATAGAAAAAGAAAAGCTCGATGTGGTGGCCCATCCGGAAATTAAAGCGCCGGTTTTTGAAGATGACGGAAGTTTCTCCTATGAAGCTGAAGTGGATACCCGTCCTCAGTTTGAATTGAATGAATACAAGGGGTTGGAGATTGAAAAACAAGAAATTTCTGTCACTGATGAGGAAATCGACAGTGAAGTTGAACGGTTGCGCAAAGAAATAGCTCCTTTGCGAAATGTTGAAGATCGTGTTGCCCAGGTGGGTGATATAGCCATAGTTGATTTTGATGGTTTTCATGACGGGGAGCAGATGAAAGAGGTGCATGGGGAAAATGTTAATGTAGATATTGGCACTGGGCACCATGGCCAGGAATTTGAAAATGGACTTGTTGGTATGAAAAAAGGGGAAGAATCATCTGTTGAGGTTAATTTTACAGCAGATTCCCCAAACCCTATGCTGGCAGGCAAAAAAATAGAATTTAAAATTAATGTGAAAGACATTAAGGAAAGGGTGCTGCCCGATCTGGATGATGAGTTCGCCAAGGATGTAGGAAAGGAGTTTGATACTCTTGCTGCCTTGCAGGATAATGTTCGTGAGCAGATACTTGCTGAAAAAGAACAGGCTCGTTCGGGGGATCTTTTAGACAAAATTATGCAGAAACTGGTTGAGGCAAATGAGTTTGAAGTTCCATCACGTCTTGTCCAGTATGAAATTAATGAATACATTAAACAAACAGAGGAAACTCTTAAGCGTGGTGGGTTAACGCTTGAATCCGCAGGAGTCAATCGTGCTGAAGCTGAAGAGCGCTACCGTGATACTGCAGTAAAAAGGGTAAGGGGTGATTTTATCCTGAAAAAGATAGCAGAGAAGGAAGATATTAAAGTTTTAGACGAGGATATGAATAACGGTTTTGCCAGAATTGCAAAACAATACAACATGACAGTCCCTGAGGTGCAGGGATACTTCAAGAGCCGTGATGACATGCTGCCATTTATCGGCGAGCTTTTAAACGAGAAAATTCTGAACTTTCTCAGTGAAGAGTCTCAGTTTATTGAGGTTGCAGCAGAACAGGAAGAAAAACCTTCCGAGTCCAAAGCAGAAAAGGCTGTGGATAACATTGAAAACCAGGAAAAATCAGGAGAATAGGCATGAACCTTATTCCCATGGTAGTTGAGCAGAGTCCTCGTGGTGAAAGGGCCTATGATATATATTCACGACTTCTGAAGGAGCGGATAATTTTCCTGGGCACACCGGTTACTGACGAGATTGCAAGCCTTATTATTGCCCAGATGCTGTTTCTTGAAGCTGAAGACCCTGATAAGGACATTACCTTTTATGTAAATTCACCGGGTGGAGGTGTTACAGCAGGGCTGGCTATCTATGATACAATGCAGTATGTGCGCTGTGACATTGTAACCCTCTGCATGGGACAGGCTGCCAGTATGGGGGCTCTTTTGCTAACTGCCGGCGCTAAAGGTAAGCGTTATGCACTTCCAAACTCGAGGATACTTATCCATCAACCGATGGGAGGTTTTCAGGGTCAGGCAACGGATATTGATATCCATGCGCAGGAAATTCTTAGGATGCGTAATGATTTAAACAAAATACTTGCCTCTCATACTGGCCAGAATGTCCGGAAAATTAAGAAGGATACGGAGCGCGATTATTTTATGAATGCTGAAGAAGCAAAAAAATATGGTATAATAGATAAGGTTCTTGATAAACGTGCTAATCCAGATGAGGAGAAAGATTCGTGACAAAGAAGCATGGCGATAATGAAGACACCACCTGTTATTGTTCTTTTTGCGGCAAAAGTCAGGAGGATGTTACCAAGCTGATTGCAGGCCCCGCAGTTTATATCTGTGATGAATGTATTGAGTTATGCAATGAGATCGTTTTAGAGGGAACAGTTGGGAATGAAAGTGTTGTCCTTGAAAAAAATGCTGTTTTAAAGCCGATTGAAATAAATAAGCATCTTGATGATTATGTCATAGGACAGGAGTATGCCAAACGGGTTCTCTCTGTTGCAGTCCACAATCATTATAAGCGTATTGATGCTTTAAGCCGGGGTGAGGAAAATCAGGTAGAACTTCAGAAAAGCAATATCATTCTGATCGGCCCAACCGGCACCGGCAAGACCTTAATGGCCCAGACCCTTGCCAAAATTCTTAATGTTCCCTTCACTATGGCTGATGCGACGACCCTAACGGAAGCCGGATATGTTGGGGAAGATGTCGAAAATATCCTGGTCAGCCTACTTCAGGCTGCTGATTATGATGTAAAAAAGGCGAGCCGGGGCATAATCTATATTGACGAGATTGATAAAATAGCACGGAAGACTGATAGCCCTTCAATTACCAGAGATGTTTCTGGAGAGGGTGTGCAGCAGGCTTTACTCAAGATAATTGAGGGGACAATAGCAAGTGTGCCGCCGAAAGG
>JBDLJI010000318.1:0-2864 GCA_039714455.1 Thermodesulfobacteriota bacterium | reverse complement strand
GGAAAAGGAACGGGCTCTGGCAGACCTCTCGGTAGAATTGGCGATATTACGAAAAAAAACGAATGGGGGTTCGTGGGACCGATAACCGGTCAATGGGTATCCGTAGCCTGAAATAATAACCATAGGGCGTGTGATGTACGTAGGTAGGTGCTGACATTTTCTATCCCTCCTCCATGTGGTTGTGGATGAGTTTTGTGGATGAGAGATTAGAAAAAGAGAAGAACTTCAGCAAATATCTAATAATATAAATGTATTGGCTGGGGGACAGGGATTCGAACCCCGACAGGCAGAGTCAGAGTCTGCAGTCCTACCATTAGACGACCCCCCAGCATTATAGAAGTAAGGCGAGTAAAATAAGGAACCCGTTCAGATCTGTCAAGGCATAAATGAGCAGCCAACTGTCTGACATAATTTTGAATTCAAAATTTAGAATTCAAAATTATATTAACCCTCTTACTTTGTGCCTCACTCAGCCCCACTGCCCCTTTGCGCCTTTTTATTATCAAATTATCACCAACCCGGCGTACCCCACAACCCTGCTTGTATCTCCCGAGGCCTCCCCGGAATCCGTATAGCGGATAAGTTCCGCCTTCTTTGCACCTAACGCCAAGGCAGCAATTAATGTCACTGTTGTCGGCATTATACCGCACATGGATATTCTGTTACCAACTACAGTATTGTAGAGTCCTTCAGGGTCAAACGCTTTTATGCGTTCCAAAGCCATGCTGTCCTTAGAGCTGGCAGACTCCCTTGACTCATAATGGGTCATGTCCGTACTTGCGACAATGAGAACCGGTTTGCCATATTTTTTTATGGCCTCTGCCAGACCATTGCCAACCGAGACACAGGTTTGGTAGGAGACATGTGACACCACCAGGGGAGCTATAGTAAGATTTTTCTGCATATACTGCAAAAAAGGAACCTGCACCTCAAGGGAATGCTCAAAACGGTGAGCCACTTCATCAACCTGGATCTGCGAGGAGCTTCCCGCTATTTCAGCAGCAAGCTTCTCGTTGACAGGCACTTCACCCATGGGCATATCCCAGGCGCCATGATCCATGAGTGCTATCGGCGCACCGTAACCTGTATGGTTGGGTCCGAGAATAATGACATTTTCCGGCACCTTCACACGGCCAAATGTCTCACCTGCCACCCCGCCGGAATAAATATATCCAGCATGGGGTGAAATAACCGCAAGCGCTTCTTTTTTTTCTTCGAGATGAATATCAGGGATAAGATCGTTGAGGGTTTTAACCAGTGAGGCTTCATTACCCGGATAGAACTGACCGGCTACTGCAGGAGAACGTAACATTTTTTACCCTCCCTTAATAATTGAAGATTTGAAAAATTAGATGTTTATGGATAACTTGTAATTTAAGGTTCAGGGTTTCGTTCAATAGGGCCTTCCGTCTCTCTGTCAATCGTCAAGAGTATTGCATACCGCCAATTTTCAATCTTCAATATTCAATTTTCAATATCTTTTACCCCTTCACCTTCCAGGTAGTCCCATCCGGTCCATCCTTCAATTCAACCCCTTTAGCAAGCAATTCATCCCTTATGGAATCTCCTCTGGCCCACTCTTTATTCCGGCGCGCCTCGTTTCTCTGCCGGATCAAGGTTTCAATTGTTGCAGGGTCCAGACCAAGCTCTTTTATACGCTTTTCCTGCAGGGCTTCAGCATGCTCAACCGGGTCTTCAGTCAGTAATCCCATAATGTTGGCCAGTTCCTTGAATTTCACCCCAACATTTCGCAGCAAATCAATATCCTGCTGGCTTGGAATTCCTGGCAGGCCCCTGGTAATCTTGTTGAGTATCTTAACTGCATCAAAGAGCTGGGCCAGGGCCTGGGCCGTATTAAAGTCATTGTTCATGACCTTCTGAAACCGTTCTTCAAGGCTTTCCAGCTTTGCCGCATCTTTTTTAGATACTGCAGATCCCTTGCCGGCATCACCGGATTCAGGCAGCCTGGCAATTTCAGCAAGGCACTCGTAAAACCGCTCCAGGCCGACTTCGGCATCTTTAATAGCAGCCTCAGAATAATTAAGCGGGCTCTGGTAATGCGTTGAAAACACAAAAAGCCGCAGCGCTTCAGGCCGAAACCGCTCAAGGACATTCCTGATGGTTAGAAAATTCCCCAGGGATTTTGACATCTTCTCATCCTTGATGGTGACAAAGCCGTGGTGCACCCAGATATTAACAAAAGGACTGCCGGTGGCCCCCATGCTCTGGGCAATTTCGTTCTCATGGTGCGGAAAAATAAGATCCTTGCCGCCGCCATGGATATCAAATGAATTGCCCAGGTATTTTTTGCTCATGGCAGAACATTCAATGTGCCATCCAGGCCGTCCGGGCCCCCAAGGGCTGTCCCAGGTGGGCTCACCGGGTTTACTCGATTTCCAGAGGGCAAAATCCATGGGGTTGCGCTTCTTTTCATTTACTTCAATACGCGCCCCGGCCTGCATATCTTCAATACTTCGCTTGGAGAGAATCCCGTAATCGCTAAACTTCTCCACCGCATAGTACACGTCACCATCCACTTGGTAGGCCATGTCTTTATCCACAAGCCCCTCGATCATGTCGATGATCTCCTGGACATGCTCGGTGGCCTTGGGTTCCACAGTCGGAGAGGCGACCCCCAACTGCTCCATGTCCTCATGAAATTTGCGGATGAAACGTTCAGATAATTCTTCCGTGGTAGTTCCCTGCTCCTGGGCCCTGTTGATGATCTTGTCATCAATATCGGTAAAATTCCTTATATAGGTCACATTATAACCGCGATACAGCAGATACCTGTAAATCATATCAAAGGCCAATGCTGATCGGGCATGACCTATATGGCAGTAGTCGTAGGCGGTTATACCGCA
>JBDLJI010000317.1:0-2918 GCA_039714455.1 Thermodesulfobacteriota bacterium | reverse complement strand
TCTCCCATGCGGTGCCAGAATGCATCTTCATCTTTAATTTTTGCAAGCCTGTTTTCCTTGTCATTGTTGTCATAGAACCGGGTGACAACCGGCCCTCTGACAATTATTTCTCCGATCTTACAGGTAGGCAGTTGCATGGATTCATGCCATTGATCAATTGGTTCATCCGAGGTTTTTATAATTTTAATCTCAATGGAGGGCAGGACCCTTCCGACGCAGACCCCCTTGCCTTTCCTCGTTTCATTCCAGGTTTCGGCAAGTATTTCTTTTGCTGTTATAGAAGCGATTGGCAGAGACTCTGTTGCCCCGTACGGTGTATGTATTTCCGCGTCAGCAGGCAGTACAGAGAGGGTCCTTTGCAGCAAATCTCCTGGAACAGGTGCACCTGCCATAAGTATTTTTTTTACTGATGGCAGGGTGATTTTTTGTTTCCGGCAATAATTGCTGACAACATTCCAGATGGCCGGGGAGCCGAATGAATAGGTTACATTATTGTTTCTGATGGTCTTGACAAATTTGGCCGGGTCCACCTGGGCCGGTTTTGCGGCATCCATCTCCGGTATGACTGAACAGGCACCAAGTGCAGTTGAAAAAAGGGCAAAAAGTGGAAAGGCAGGCTGATCTATATCATCCGGCCCTATCCGGTAGTAATCCCGGATTAGCTTCAGCTGAGCCTGGAAGATACCATGTTCATACCGAACGCCTTTGGGAGGGCCTGTGCTTCCCGTAGTAAAAAGTATGGCTGCCGGGTCATCTTTATGTAACTGAACAGTCGGGAAAGAGGTTCCATAGTTTTCCGATCTTTCAGCAGCAGCTGCAGAAAGAGTATGGCCGAAAAGTCCAAAGGAGCGCCCAATACAGACAGAGGCCCTGACAGTTTTAAAAGGATTGGGGAACAGGAGTTTAAAGAAATGGGCTTTACATATCCCGATAAAAATATCAGGTTTCACCTTCCCGATACATTTAAGGAGGTTCTTATATCCCATGCCTGGATCGATCAGGATGATGACCGCGCCTATTTTGAAAAGTGCAAAGGTTAGCGTAATAAACTCCACAGAGGGTCTCACCATCAATATTACACGGTCGCCTTGCGTTACTCCCAAATCAGATAGACTCCGGGCAAACCAGTTTGTCATGCTGTCCATCTCTTTGAAGGTCCAGGACCTGTACCCTTTTCCGGTCTTGCATATAAGACCGTTTCGCTCAGGATAGATCGCAGCAATATTCGGCAGGGTTTCAGCGATGTTGTGGTTCATACCTTGCTATACTTTTGGAAAAAAGTTGTGATCAGTGGCGCCAGACTGTCAAAAGCGTCTTCAAGCACGTAATGGCCGGCTTCAGGGAAAAAGTGACCATCCGCATCAGGGAAACGCTGCAGCCATTCATCATAGAAATGGCGGGTAAAACAAAAATCCTTTCCACCCCACAGGACCAGCATCGGTGTATTTTGAAACTGTATTAATGACTTTTCTATTGCAATAATGGTGTCCCAGGATTCGTCTTTGGGGGAAAGGGGTATATCCTGGACAAAACGGAGCAAAGCAATACGGTTTGTCCAGGAATCATAAGGTGCGATGTATCCCCGGGCAATTTCAGGCTTTATTTTTTTTGTAACTGCCATGGTAAGGGCACCTTTTGCAAAGCCGTTGAAACCACGGACCAGTATATCACCCAGGATTGGAATACGGCATATACTGATGCGCAAAGGAATCCTTTGGGAAGGGAAAGCCGCGGTATTCATTACGATAACAGATTCAATCCTGTCAGGTTTGCGCGCTGCCAAACCCATACCTATGGCACCACCCCAGTCATGAACCACCAGTGAAAATTTGTCTATTTGGAGTTCTGCCAGTAATTTCTCAGCGTTATCAATATGGTTTTTCAGCAGGTAGGGATAGTCCTGTGGTTTATCAGAAAGACCGCAGCCCATATGATCAGGCACAATGACCCTGTAGTTGTTTCGAAGAAGACTTACGAGATTGCGATAATAAAAGGACCAGGTAGGATTGCCGTGCAGCATGACAATCGGACAACCCTGGCCCTCGTCAAGATAGGAGAGTGTATGACCGTTAATGGAGATTTTCTTCGGGGTGAAAGGATATTGTATACTGTTCAGCATGTTCTGCGTTTTATCTAAAATGATGGTCAAGGAAAATGATAACGCAGCACCATACTAAAATCCACCCGGAAAGCCAAACTTCATCTCACTATTGAATGCTGAAATGTTCGTGAGAAATGCGGGCTAGAGAGGCGGGGCAATGGTCACGATAATTCGCATATTGGTTGTAGCTTTAACACCGTGGGGTTCCTGGATGTCTGAAATCAATATGTCACCTGTCTTGGCGGGTATGACAGCATCATCTTTGCCCAGGAATTCACCTTCCCCCTCAATAACCAGTATGGAAAGCTGGCCATCCAGATCATGGGAATGAACAGGGAAAACAACTCCGGCACCGAGGTTAAAGTTAATAATCCTGAAATAGGCAGAATCATGAACCAGAAATTTTTTCATATGTTCCGGATGAAATTCCCTGGCCGGGTCTAAATCAATTTTTTTCATCATAACAATGTCCTCATTTGATTTTACGACAATTTAATCACTCTTACAGCCGGGAGAGTAGCATGTTTTTTACCTGCTTTCCTTGACTTACATCAATAGATTTACAGAAATAATCAGATAATGAAAAACTTGAATTTAATGAGGATAAAACTTTTTCGTCAGGACGACTGGAAAGGATGTTATCTGTTCTTGGATAACTGACTCGATGAATAATTGCGCTGAGTAAACATCTTATTATGCCACGTTTAAAACGGAGAACTAACCCGGGGTTCTCACAAGTCGAGACGCCGGATGGATAAAGTGTAAGGGGGGTGAGATCCCCTATTGCTTGCGTGATTGCAGATACAGAGAATAGCCG
>JBDLJI010000316.1:0-3004 GCA_039714455.1 Thermodesulfobacteriota bacterium | reverse complement strand
GATCCATATACCGGCTTCTGACGTCGTCTGGGTGTCTGGTTCATGGGGGTGCTCCCCATTGAATCACAACTTTAATTGGGGTTCACATGATCACTGGCAATAGATAGGTTTTATCTGCTTGAAGCTGGAACTCCCCGGAAAATATTCAAGGGACCAGATATCAGGTTTTTTACACATGACTCCAACCTTTTATCTCTATCCGTAGAAATACCTAGTTTTCTCCCCATTAAATATGTTATGTAAACTAGGATCAAAAATTTGGAACGGGGCTTATTAGTATTAAAATCATCACAAAATATTTTTAAAATATCTGTTATTTTTTTGCCAGGAGGTCCATTTCATGTCTAATGGAGCAACAACTCAAGGAAATCCGGCGGTTGTCGGTCTTGCGGGATTTGCACTCACTACAATGCTTCTGCAAGTGCACAATATAGGATGGTGTGATCTCGGACCCGTTGTGGCACTTGGCTTTGTATTTGGCGGCTTAGCCCAGATGCTCGCCGGTTTCCAGGAATTCAAATGCGGCAACAACTTTGGATACAGCGCTTTTGTATCCTATGGGGCTTTCTGGATAGCCCTTGGAATTATATTCATTCTCAATCATTTTAACATTTATCATTCCAGTACAACCGATGTGGGATGGTTCCTGGTGGCCTGGACCATTTACACTTTTATCATGTGGATTCCCGCCATGAAAATTAATGGAGCAATGGCCCTAACATTCACGCTGCTCCTTGTCGGCTTCATTCTCCTTGACCTGGCGCATTTCGGTTTTCCTGAACTGACAAAGGTTGCAGGGTATGAACTTATGCTATGCGCCGCCTCAGCCTGGTATATGATGGCCCATGCAATTTATGCCCAGGTCTTTGGCAGAGATATTCTGCCGGTGGGAAAACCGTGGATCAAATAAGCCTTTCATTACGGTATGCACCTACAGGAAAAGACATAAAAAAAGGATAGATACAATGCAAAGATTTCTTATCGCTCTTGCCATATCAACTTTAATACTTATTTTCTCTCAAGCATTTGCCGGCGATAAAGCGACAACGGAAGAATGTGTTCAAAAAACCCATGAAGCCGCCGCAATGATAAATGCCCGAGGACTAGAAGAGTCTATTAAAATGATCAGCGACCCCAAAGGCCCTTTTGTCTGGAAAGATTCCTACGTATTTCTGATGGATTTGAAGGGGAAAATGCTGGCGCATCCCATGCAGCCTGAACTTACCCGACATGAGCATGTATTTCTCCAAACAGATGCCACAGACAAAGCGATCTTCGTTCATTTTGTCAACATTGCCAAGGAGCATGGACAGGGTTGGGTAGATTACATGTGGCCCAAACCAGGAAAAAAATCACCTTCTAAAAAGATTACGTATATTTATAAAGTCCCGACAAAAGACGTTCTCGTGGGTGCAGGAGTTTATGTAGGCGGGATGATGTATTGAGAGCCGAAAATCTTATTATGTCCTAAACTTTGATTTTCCATCAAAATGCTTATTATTAACAAAGAGGTAATTAAGGACCAATAAGATTGAATTAGCTTATATAGCAAAATGTCTCATAAAAATATATTCAACCGGGTGATCAGCTTATTGTTGACGACGATCTTTCTGTCTTCTTTTCCAGCAGGTGCTGCAGATTTATCATTATGCCTGGATGAGAGCAATAACCATGTAGTTAATCAGAAACAACTCCATCTAGCGGACTGCCATTCCTCTGTAGAGGCAAACCTGCTTCTCTCTGATGAACAGAGTTCTGCTCTTACAGAAAAAGAAAGCAATAACTGTGTTGATGTCTCTTTAGCAAATGCAAATGCAGTAAACAGACCTCCAGAAATCACATTACCAGTCTTTACCGAGGTTATTCCTTCTTATGCGTTGCCAAACAGCCAGATAGGATTTCAGCAACAGGTAACAGGGCATAGCTCTTCAAGTCTTTCTCAACATCCGTTCACCTTGCCCCATATTAATGCAAACCGTACCGTCGTACTCCTGATCTGACATCAAAGCATTTTGCTTTTGTTCCTTGAATTCAATGATTAGGATAGATACCTGCTTCAGAGAAGCTGGGGGCTACTCACCGGCATTTTTGAACATAACTTTTGCAATTCAGTCAAAAAGTTTCGTAGTCAGGAGTTACAAATATGGCTCATTTAAATCAAAAAACCTCAAACTGGAATATTCTCTTTCTGTGCTGGCTCGTAGCCAGTGTGTCAGCCTTGGGAAGTTTATTTTTCAGTTATGTAATGGGGTTTGCTCCCTGCGTTTTGTGTTGGTATCAGAGAATTTTTTTGTTTCCCTTAGTCATAATTCTGGCAGCAGGGCTTTTCCCTTTTGACAAAAATGTTGTGAAGTATTCCCTCCCCTTAGCTATAGCAGGTTGGCTGACAGCAATATATCACAACTTATTGTATGGAGGCATCATACCGGAGAGCATACAACCATGCAGTCAGGGAGTTTCATGTACAGAAGAATACATAGATATCTTTGGCTTTCTGTCAATACCAATGCTTTCTTTACTTTCATTTTCAACAATACTAACCATTTTAATTATCTTGAACAGGAGGAAATCTAAATGAAATATGCAATATTTGGAATTTCAGTACTTGTGCTGATTATTGCTTTTGTGTTCGGCAGTTCCTATTACAAAGGAAAACAAACCCAAAAGTATGGCTTTATGGCCAAAGAAAACGCTGAACTTTTTGTAAGAGACCATTCTCAGACGTATGGCAGTGATGATGCGAAAGTCTATCTTATTGAATTTATGGACCCCGCGTGTGAAACCTGTGCAGCTTTTGCTCCATTCGTTAAAAAAATAATGGCCGCCAATCCTGGCAAAATTAAACTTGTTCTTCGATATGCTCCTTTTCATGAGGGTGCCGATTATTTTGTCAAGATTCTTGAGGCCGCCAGAAAACAAGGGAAATATTGGGAGACCTTGGATGTCATGTATAAGTCCCAACCTCACTGGGCCAGTCACAGCAACCCGCAACCCCAAAAAATAT
>JBDLJI010000315.1:0-3011 GCA_039714455.1 Thermodesulfobacteriota bacterium | reverse complement strand
TGGTTGGTGGCACATTTAAAGTTTAAAATATCGGTAAAGATTGGAGCCAAAAGGGTACGCCAGTCATTGAAATCACCTCCAACCAGGCAGGGAGTATCGGGAGTTAGAGAGGAAAATTCTTCTGAGTTGATGAGAAGTCCTATCTGTCTTACTCTTTCCTGGGAAGAGAGCCCAAGATGCAGGTTGAACACTTCAATATTCTGGGAAGAACCAGAGGAGTTGCTGACCTGGATTGAGGAGTACTGACAGCCCCTGGCTTTACGCTTCCCAACCTTGAGATCTATGTTTCGGGACTGAGTGATAGGGAACTTACTTAACGTGGTATTGCCATACATGCCCTTATTCAGCTTGACATTAAGCCCGGTAACATAATGAGGGTACCCGGCGGCCTCAGCCATTTCTTTGGCCAGGTCAAGTTTCCTCGAGCGGGGCACACCAACGTCCACCTCCTGCAGGAGTACTATGTCTGCCTGGTGATGGTTGATAACCCTGGCAATTCTTTCAGGTCTGAAGAGCCGGTCGACACCGATTGCCCTATGCATATTGTAGGAAAGAACCCTGATCAGCATGATTTTGTTTTTTAATATACTACAACGTTTTTGGTTTCCAGACATGTTACTACAAAGATCAGTTTGTCTGCCATGTAAAACTCCTTAACAAAGGGGTTACTGTAGATTTGTTTTCTAAGCGTACCATAAGTGCCCTTAATGTGCTGTCAAGAAAGAATATTTTGGAATTGCGCCAGGTATTATTTTTCAAATATATACTTTAATTCTCCATACCCCTCTTTTTCGAGATTTTCTGCTGAAATAAACCTAAGGGCTGCCGAGTTCATGCAGTAACGCAGACCAGTCGGAGGAGGTCCGTCCTTAAAGACATGGCCGAGATGAGAATCAGCTTCCCTGCTCCGCACCTCTGTTCTAACACCAAAAAGTCTTCTGTCTTCTTTTTCTACAATATTCTGCGGGACAAGGGGCTGAGTAAAACTTGGCCAACCGGTGCCGGACTTGTATTTGTCAGTCGAGCTGAAGAGTGGTTCTCCGGAAACGATGTCTACATAAATGCCGGGGCTGGTATTATTCCAGTATTCATTTTGAAAAGCCGGTTCGGTTCCTTCGTTTTGGGTCACTTCGTATTGCAGAGGAGTGAGTTTCTCCTTCAGTTCGCCCTTGGTTAGTTTTTCTCTTTCTTTCCATGTGCTATCCAGAAATTGATCTCTGCCGGAACCGAATCTGTAAAGCCGGTAACGCAGCGGATTTTTTTTGTAATAGTCCTGGTGATAATCCTCTGCCGGATAAAAAATCATGGCAGGAATAATGGGGGTAACGATGGGTTTGGCAAAGATTTTTTCGTTCGCCAGGTTCTTTTTCGAGATCTCCGCCAATCTTTTCTGTTCAGCATCATGATAGATAATGGCAGTTGAATATTCTTTGCCCCTGTCAGCAAATTGCCCGCCTCCATCAGTCGGGTCAATCTGGCGCCAGAAGATATCCAGCAACTGTTCATAGGTAACCTTGCCGGGATCATAAACAATCTCTACTGCCTCAATATGCCCCCCGGCTCCGTAATTGCCATAGGTTGGATTCTCAGATTTTCCCCCTGTGTACCCTGATGTTACTGATAAAACACCTTCAATCTTCTCAAAGGGTTTTTCCATGCACCAAAAGCAGCCGCCTGCAAAGGTGGCTTTTTGCCGGTCCAAAACTGCAGCATGGGTGCTGGCAGGAACTGCTTGAGAAATAAGAGCAAAAACAAGAAAAAAACCTGATAGTGATATAAGTAAGTTATTCATGGTCTGTCCCTCCATAATGTCTAGCTATCTGATAGTAATAATTATAATCATTTAAGGGCTGGGGGCATAGGGGTTGAATGAAAAAAAGGAGAAAAGCTTAACTGCCTTCATTGTATGAAAATAATTGCTGCAAATATCTGTAAAATAAGATATTTCAGTGAATGAAAAGTGTGAGTAGAATATGATACACACGGTGTTGAGTCATAGTAATATTTGACAGGTTGTAGTTTCCATTTCAACGAGAATTTGGTGGTATACTATGGTGAGAACGAAAAAATCTAAATTGTACTTATTCCTGCTGTTGGTAACTTTTGCGCTTGTCTCGGCCTGCAGTGCTACGCCAAAAACAGGGGAGGTCCCTTCTGAAGCAGTCTGCAGAGCAATTATTGATGCAAAGTGTGTAAGGTGTCACTACAAAACACGGATTTGTGGTGCCCTTGGCACCAAGAGTAGCCGCCAGTGGAAAAAGACCCTGAAATTCATGATAAAACAGGGTGTTCAATTAACAGAAGACGAGAAAAACAAGGTGATAGCGTGTTTGATTTCCCTGCCTGAAGGATCGAATGTAGTTTGCCAATAGCATTGGCGAAAGTTAACCTTTAATTAATAGTTGAAGTAAATACTGGCAGAAAATAACAGAAGAATTGGGACTTGTAATTTCATATGTTGATCATAGGAGATTGGAATGGGAACAGGAACAGTAGTGTTGCTTGTGATCTTGGCCATCATAGTATTTGGTATTTTCTTTATTGTATCGATCTATAATAAGCTGATCCAGCTGAGGAACCGTTTCAAGAATGCTTTTGCCCAGATAGATGTGCAGCTCAAGCGCAGATACGATTTGATCCCTAACCTGGTCGAGACAGCGAAGGGCTATATGAAGCATGAGCGTGAGGCCCTCGAAGCAGTGATCAAGGCCAGGAACCAGGCTTCAGGTGCCATGGAGAAAGCCTCGGCAGACCCGGGCAATGCCGAAGCGATGCAGGGTCTTATGGGAGCGGAAAGTGCATTGACCGGTACGCTCGGCCGTTTATTTGCCCTGGCTGAGGCATATCCGGATCTGAAAGCCAACGAAAACATGATGCAGCTCAGTGAGGAGTTGACCACCACGGAAAACAAGGTGTCATTTGCACGGCAGGCGTTCAACGATGCCGTTATGGCATTCAACACGGCACGGGAGGTTTTTCCCAATAATTTTGTTGCCAGTACCTTTGGATTC
>JBDLJI010000314.1:0-3012 GCA_039714455.1 Thermodesulfobacteriota bacterium | reverse complement strand
TTTAACCTTTTCCAGAGTTCCTGGCGTTTGGCAGGGGCCCGTTTCGTCATGGTTAATGGAGTATCATCCTGTTTGCCAAAATCTGCCAATGCCAGTTCGCCAATCTCAATGGCGATCTCATTTTTATCCCTATCCTCGGTTTCAACACCAAAGATTTCGGCAAGCATGTGAAGCTTGCGAACGTCTTTGATCTCATGGGGTGTTTCACCCTTGGCAGTGGCAATAAAGCCTTTGACCATTTCCCTGGCATGATCCGTATGGGCTGATGTTCCCGCAGCAATCATCCTGGCAAAATGCCTGGCTGCAACCGTGTCAGCAGTTGCTCCACAGATACCGATCATATCATCGACACCATCGATAATCTGACAGGGGCCCATGTTACAATGACGGCAGCAGGTGCCACCGGAGCCGAAAAGACATGCAGACATGCCCCGCCGTTCAATCCGGTCATAGGCAGTTACTACATTTTTTGCAATGTCCTGCTGAAGAACCTCTTTTGTGGAAATACAGGTAATCTCGGGACAACCTTCACATTCATTTCTTGAACTTGCCATTATTAAATCCTCACAAAAATTTGTTTATCATTTCTAGTTAACCAAGTTACAAAGTGTATAAATAGAAATGATAATCATTACCAGCTTGGCCGGCATCAACTATTTTTTCAAAGAATATATCTTTTTAATTGTTTCTCCAAACAGGTCAACTTTTTTATGCAATTCCTGCTGACATTTTCATCGCTCTAAGGGTATTTTTCATGAGCATTGTGATTGTCATTGGACCTACACCACCTGGTACCGGTGTGATAGAACCGGCAATCTCTTTGGCAGCGTCAAAATCAACATCGCCCCGCAGTATGGCAACCATCCTGCTGGGGTCTTTTGCACTGGGTTTTTCACCTACCCTGTTTACACCGACATCTATAACGCAGGCACCTGGTTTGATCCATTCCGGTTTAACGAGTCCGGGAACTCCTGCTGCAACGATAAGAATGTCAGCACGCTTGCAATGGGCAGCAAGGTCCTTGGTGCGGGTGTGAACTATTGTTACGGTTGAATTGGCGCCTGGACCTTTCTGCAGCATCATGTTGGCTATGGGCTTGCCAACAATATTTGAGCGGCCCACTACAACAACTTCAGCACCACTTGTTTCAACACCAGTTCGAACAATCATCTCTTGTATGCCGGCCGGCGTACAAGGTGGAAATTTTACCTCGTCGCCGCCGATCATCAGGCGTCCAACATTGACCGGATGAAAACCGTCTACATCCTTGTCCGGATCAATGGCGTTTAAAACCTTTTTTTCATCGATATGTTTCGGTAAAGGCAGTTGAACAAGAATTCCGTGAATGGAATCATCATTATTATATTTATCTATCAGACCAAGGAGGTCTTCTTCCGGAATATCAGGTGACTGATCATCCTGAATCTCATGAAATCCAAGTTGGTTGGCTGTTTTAATTTTGAGGGTGACATAGGAAATAGATGCGGGGTTCTGGCCGACCAGAATAGTTACCAAGCCGGGAACTAAACCGTGCTTCTCTTTAATTTCTGTAACCTCGGCTTTAATCTCTTCGAGAATCTGCTTTCTGATCTCTGTCCCACTGATAATCTTGGCGCTCATAAATCATCTCCTTGATGGCATATAATTATGATAATTAGAAGTCCTTATTAATTCAGCTGCATTTTCACAATTTTAAAACGTAGAAAAAATGAACAACTACTCAATAAATTAGCAGAAACAAAATAATATCGGGAAAGTGCGACGCGACTAAGCTACCTAAATATCCTCTTTTTTTCAACACTGTAATTAAATAATTTTTAAATTAAATAATTATCAAGGTTTAAATTTCACCATAGGTATTTATACTAGTTATGGTAATAGGTAGTATTACGGATAAAAAGTCAAGAAAAAAGATTGATTTATGAAATAATTTTTTTAAATTTTATTATATGTTTTGGAACATTATTGTATGGGAAACTTGACTGTGCTATATATAATATACAAATCTGGATCTGTTTATCAATAATCCGTCAAGATAGTATTAAGGAGTGTTATTTATGAGAGAAAAGGTACAGGCAGCCATTGACAAAATCAGACCTGCACTGCAAAAAGATGGAGGTGATGTCATTCTGGTTGATGTCACTGAAGATGGTATTGTGAAGGTGCAGCTTACCGGGGCATGTAAAGGATGCCCCATGTCCCAGATAACATTAAAGGACGGTATTGAAAAATTCGTCAAAAGTGAAATCCCTGAAATCGTTTCAGTCGAATCTGTCTAATAGTTATGATAAGTGAATTAAGGACTGACCTGTCTCCAGATAGAGTAGAGCTGGAAACCAGGATTTAAAAATTTATTTCATCTAAAACAGAAAAGGAAAAATTTATGAAAAAGAACATTCTCTGTAAAACAATTTACTTGGTAGCGTCTCTCTCTATTCTTTGTGTTTCGTGTGCTCCGCCTCAGACAAATACAGGCAAAGGTGCAGCGTATGGTGCGGCTGGCGGTGCGGTTGCCGGTGCCATAATCGGCCAGGTGGCCGGTAGAGATACGGAATCGACTCTTGCCGGTGCCGCAATTGGTGCAGCGATAGGCGGCCTTGGCGGAGCCGGCGTTGGCAAGATGATGGATAATCAGGAGCGTGAAATGCGGGAAGCCCTGGCTGCATCCGAAGCAGCTGCCATTAGCCGTGAAGGTGATCTGCTCGCAATCAGTCTGAAAGGAGATGTTACCTTTGACTATGATTCAGCTACAATACGTCCGGGACTTTATTCTGAAATTGACCGTATTGCAAATGTGCTCATCAAATATCCTCAAACTGTCATCCGGGTTGAGGGTCATACAGACAGTACCGGCAACGAAAATTATAACATGTCTCTCTCTCAACAAAGGGCTGATGCAGTGAAGAACCTTATTGTGCAGCGGGGTGTGTCATCAAGCAGGATTGAGACAATGCCCTATGGTGAAAGCATGCCGATTGCAGACAATACCACTGAAGCAGGAAGAGCAATGAA
>JBDLJI010000313.1:0-3014 GCA_039714455.1 Thermodesulfobacteriota bacterium | reverse complement strand
TTATATAAGTTTTTATCAACTTTACTTTGTGCTAAATAAATTTTATTGGATCAGTTGTAACTAAATAGGCTAACAGCGACTGGCAATTTCTATACATTGACACTCGTGAACCATTCCTAAAGTATCAAGATGTACAGTGGATATGTTTACTTGTTAGCCATTTTTTCAAAAGTCCATATATCTATATTATTCCTGCCAAAACAAGGTTAAGATGTCCGTTGGATATGTTGAGTCAGATATCTGAGGCAGAACTGATTCATGGAATCTGTCCACAATGCACCGGAATTCCTGGGTTTATTTTAGGTAATACTGCTGAAAAAGTACTGCATCGCGTGGATTATTCGGTTTTGATGGTCAAACCGGAAGACTTTATTTCACCGGTTACGATTGATAAAGAGTGAAAGTTTGTATGATTTCTGCTGAATATTGAAGGTTTTTTATGGAAATTACCTTGCTGCTGGCATTAATTCTGATAGTTGGCTTTATGGCCGCAAAAGCCGGCCAGGCAGTTCGACTGCCTTCTGTCACTGGATTCATCGCAGCAGGTGTTATGTTAGGTCCATCAGGGTTAAATATCATCACTGCAGAGGCGACCGGGAATCAGCTCAGGCACTTTACCCAGATTGCCTTGATGCTGATCGCTTTCGGAATAGGTGAACACCTCGAGCTGAAACAGTTAAAGGTTACTGCCAAAACACTACTGTCAATATGTCTTGCTGATACTGCTGCAGCCCTGCTCCTGGTTGCCGGGACAATACTGTTGGTCACCTGGGGGTTAGGGTCAGGAGGGCCTGGGTGGCATTTTAAGGATTACCTGGTGCTGGCGATAATATTGGGGACAGTTTCCATTGCAACTGCTCCTGGCACCGTACTTTTCATAACACGGGAATTCAGAGCTGTCGGGCCCATGACGACAACCTTGCTACAGGTGGTAGCTGTAAACAATGGCCTGGCTATTGTGTTTTTCAGTGTGGCTCTTGTGTTTGCACGACAGGTGGTCGGCGCTGACCAAATGGTTTTGGGGGCAATGCTTGTTGTCATTCTGGCAAAAATTTCTTTTTCCCTGTTGCTGGGTGTGGCAACAGGCCTGATCATAGATTTCATCATACACCGCTTGAAAGATAGAGGCGAGATGCTGACTGCCGGCCTTGCCCTGCTATTATTAAGCGGCGAGATGGCAAGATTTTTGAATCTCTCTCCGCTTCTGGTGGGTATTGCAATCGGTTTTACCATCGTAAACAGGGACCGCAGGGATGTAAGGCTTTTCAGGACTCTCAATGCGTTTGAGCCGCCTATTTATGTGCTGTTTTTTACTCTCGCCGGCGCCCATCTTGACTTTAGTACCTTAACGGTCGCCGGCTGGTTGGGATTTATTTATTTTGCTTTCCGTTTTATCAGCAAGGTGGCAGGAACATATTTGGGGGGAGGCCTGGCAGGAGCCCCGCACATATTGAAAAAGTATCTGGGCATTGCCCTTGTTCCTCAGGCCGGCATCGCCATTGGCCTGGTTTTTTTAATAAATGGGGATCCAAATCTCAATGAATATGCAGCAATTCTGACGCCAACTGTACTGGTTGGCGTACTGCTTGCAGAGTTGATCGGCCCGGCCTGCACAAAATATGCTCTGGAAAGATCAGGTGAAGCGGTTGTTGGCAATGGCAGGGAAGCAGGTGCAGAGTTCCAAGAAAACAGGGATTTTTTTTTAGAGGAAACAAGGGAAGCACAGATTGTTCCCTGGTCCTGGGAAAAACTGATGCCTGCACCTACCTCCAAGGGGACAGTAATTTTCGGAGTGTCGCATCAAAGCACTGTTGAAGGGCTGGCCAGAATGGCAACATTGCTGGCCCATCATTTCAAGGCCCAGCCAGTGGCAATAAGGATTGACAATACGGAAGAAACCAGCCTGATGAACACTGACACTTCAGATCTTTTTGAGATTGCAGCGCAGGAAGTAAGAAGCCTTGGCTATACCCTTCATACCTGTGAGGTAAAGGCCGAAAGTATAGTAAAGGGGATTGTTGCGGCCTCAATGGAGAAAGACGCATTAACAATCTTGCTGGGCTACCCTTTTCAGAGAACTGAGCATAATTTTAACAAGATAGTTGAAGATATTGCCTCTGCTGCTCCTTGTCCCATTGCGATTGTAAGGTTTACGGGAATACTGCATACAGAGAGAATACTGGTGCCGATCGTCAATTCAGCCGACCTGGAAGCAGTTGGTGACACGCTCTGTGCGTTAGCCCATGTAGGCAAACACTCCATTACATTGCTTCGCCTGCTTTCAGTTGATGTGCAGGACCAGGAAATAGCTGATTATGAAAAAAAATTATACGGCTGGGCAGCCGGCAAGAACCTGTCTTTTGTAAAATGCCTTGTCACCAAATCAGAAGCTCGTATGGAAACAATCATTAAAGAGGCCCAAAAGCATGATCTTCTTGTTATGGCAGTGTCTGAAGGAGCCGGCTTTAAAAAGATGCTGCTGGGATCTTTGGTGGATGATGTAGCCAGCAATTGCCAGCGGCCAATGCTGATGGTGCACCGGAAAAGCTAGCCGAAAGCGTGAAGTTGTTCAGTTGTGAAGGAGGTTTGAAATGATACCTTTTTATGCTGTGATCAGGGCGATATTAAGCCTTAAAAGGACATGCCCGAAATGCAAGAGAGAGCAAGTGGTAAAACGGAGTCAAAAGACTGAAGGCGTGTCCTGTAAATTTTGCAAGGCAAGTATACCTTCACCACCAAAGAAACCGATATTTAGTAGCTTGTAGAGGGCTCAATTCAGTTTGATTTTAGAGGATCATCTTTTTACCCAAAAATCAGAATTACAAATGCTACAATTACGTAATCAATATAGTATTTTTTGTTGCCTGTATAAGTAATAATGTCTATCAATCTACACTCAAGAACTATTCTCCAAGTATGAAGATGTACA
This sequence comes from Thermodesulfobacteriota bacterium, assembly GCA_039714455.1. GTDB lineage: Bacteria > Desulfobacterota > Desulfobulbia > Desulfobulbales > BM004 > BM004. The sequence goes on along the minus strand of JBDLJI010000313.1, from coordinate 85 downwards.
GTGAATATGTTAATTTTTTAGCCATATTCCCAAAGTCAAGATATCTATATTCAATCCTTACTGGAAACTATTGGCCATTGCTATA
>JBDLJI010000312.1:0-3035 GCA_039714455.1 Thermodesulfobacteriota bacterium | reverse complement strand
GATCCCGGCCGGGAACTCTATCTCGTAGTAAGCACTTCAAAAACTTTCAAACCACCGGATTCGCCGGGCGACAAGGAGAGAAAAAAGCTCAGCAAAAAATTTGGCGACACTGCCATCCCCCCTATTTATTATATCATTACCAGCGATCCGCAGTCTCTTGCAATACCCAAATCAGCTGAAAAAGGGCAGGTTAAAGGCCCTTTTGCATATCCACCTTTTAAGTACACGGTGCGTGTCAATAAAATAAAACCATGGGAAGAGATCGGGCCCGAAATTAAAACAATGCTTGGACCGGGTGCAACTGCTGACCAATGGAAATTTCTGACGTATACGCACGAAAACAAATTCGGAATCAACACAATCACCAAGGAGAAACAGTCCGGCGGTGGCAATGCCCGTATGGCCCTGGCCGACTATGCGAAACATCCTGAACCATGGAACAAGGATGTCGCTGTTTCTCTTGACAAAGAAAGCGGCACATTCTCGGTTACCATGGCGCCTTACCGCAATCTGGCTCCTGATACCGGCATGAGCGTTTATGTGAACGGCCGGCCGGCCGGCTCGTTTACCATCAAAGGTTCGGGATTCTATTTCGCCACAGCCAACACGTATGTCAACCCCCTGATAGTTATCCTGGGAAGTTTCATTATCGGGGTACTCTTTGTCATAATGGGAGCGGCAGGCGGCCTTTTTACCGCCGCTTTTCAAATTACCATACTTGGCACCATGGGGCCTTTGGGGGTCAATGCCGCCAATACCATCAAGCCGACAAACCTTTTTCTGACGCTTTTATCGCCGGTCACCGGACTAAACAGTTATTTCCGGGAAAAACGGTTTGCCTGGCCCCTTGGCCTGTCTTTTGCCGCAGGTATAGTGATCGGTGCCTTCTGGCTTGGCCCGGAATATTCTGCAAAATATCTGCCCATGAAGTCATACAAGTTCTATCTTGGCATTGTCTGTTTCATAATCGGCATAAAACTGTTCTGGGAAAGCCTGCCGGGCTCCATTGCCAAGAAAAAAGAAACCAAGGCCATTGTTGAACGCTTTAATCAGGCAATGAAAAAGGCAAAGGCGGACGGCACCGCCATGCAGATAGGCAGTGTTGAATTCGAAAAGTTCAGCCTGACCCGTTTCGATATGAAATTCTGGGGCGAGACCTTTGTCGCCAGACCGCTTCTCATGCTGATAAGCGGTGTTATAATGGGAATGATCGCCTCGTCTTTTGGAGTTGGCGGCGGATTTATGTTTATGCCGTTCATGACCTCCCTGCTCGGATATCCCATGTACCTGGCGGTTCCCATCGCCCTGGCAGGCACCTTTGCCACCTCGGTGGGCGGCATAGCCAAGTATACAATGATGGGATACTCCCCGGACTGGCTGATGGCTGGATGCATAGCAGTCGGGGCAATCGGCGGTGGCATGGTCGGTCCGAAAATACAGAAAAGGCTGCCTGAGGTTTTCCTGAAAAGGCTGCTGGCCCTGGCCCTCATCATCGTCTTTCTGAAATATACCGGTGCGATACCATTTTTGCGTTAATACTCACACTAAAATCTACTAAAGAGGATGATTATATTATGTTGAAAGTAAGATTTTTTCTGAATGAACCAAATGGTGAGTCGTGTAAACATTTCAAAAAAATGATGCCCAAATTGGACGAAAAGTATGACATTGAGATCGAGGTAACATCAAAACCGAAACCAGAATATCTGACAGAAGAATATTTTGCCCTGGATCTGCCGGTGGCGCCTGCAGTTATGGTCGGTGATGAAATTATCACTGAGGGCAAGGATGTTGAGGATCACAAGGTTGAGGCAGCAATCTGCAGACAGCTGGGACTTCCTGACCAGCATTAGAAAAAAAGGGTGTTATCAGCCGATTGTTTAATAAGTAAATAAGTTATTAGTACACGAGTACGGAGGTACTGCCATGGGTGAACACAAAAAAGTATCCATCATGATTTTTCACGATGAACTCTGCCAGGTTTTTAACGGTCTGATGACCGCCTTGAGCCTGCAGCGGACCGGCGCCGAGGTGACCGTGTTTTTCGGTTCACGCGGTATCAACGCGGTACACAAAGAAAAAATAAACGATCTGAAGTGCTTACCGGACCAGCCGGAAGAAGAGCAGCAGAAAGTCATGGATCGCATGGAGGCAATGAGCCTGCCCATGCCCGAGGATATGCTGCTTATGCTGCACATGGAGGGCGCCCGCCTCCTGGCCTGCCCCCTGACCAAGGATGTTTTTGAATTTGCAGACGATGACTTTGTGGAAGGTGTGGCACTTGCTGACCCGGAAACCTACTACACTGATATTGTCATGCAGGCGGATATAAATTTGGGATTTTAACCAAAAAGGAGAGTAACATGAGCAAGAAATTTGTTTTGATCATCACCCATTCCACCGACGACCAGGATCGGGCCAATGCGGGGATAGCCCTGGCTGTATCTCTTCTTGCAGAAGATGCCGACCTTGTCATCTTCTATATTTTTGAAGGTGCGCACCTCGCAAAAAAAGGTGTGGCTGAGACCATTGAAGGCAGGAATTTCGCACCTGTCCGTGACCTGTTCCCGATGGTGCTTGAAGAAAAAGTACCGATGTTTCTCTGTGGCGCCTGTGCCAAGACATACAATATTTCCGAGGATGATCTTGTTGAAGGTGTAAAGATAGCACATATTCCAACCATCGCAGCAGAAATGATCGACAGGGAGACCATCACTTTCTGATAAAATAAAAAATATTGCGGCAAAATACTGTTCGACTATTTTGTAATCATGGCTAATGAACCATTCATCAGGCTTGCGGCCTTCTTTGGTATTTTTATAACTGTGGCAATCTGGGAGTCTTTGTCACCTCGGCGCCGACTCACCACCTCTAAAACCCTGCGCTGGGTCAGCAATATAAGCATTACCCTGCTTGGAACTGCCATTGTCAGGGGGCTTTTTCCTGTTCTTGCAGTTACCTTTGCTGCAAATGAAACCAACCTGGGAATATTGAACCAGTCCTCCCTTCCTTTTGTTCTCAAAGTATTTATCGGT